>DASSJW010000915.1:0-5192 GCA_035690995.1 Xanthobacteraceae bacterium | reverse complement strand
GGCTGGACATTCCCGCGCTGGTCATTCCCGGTCAGGATGCCGCGCACGCGACCTCGGCCGCGCGCTACCTGGAAGAATGCCTGCCGCGGTCGCAATATTGGGACGTCGCCGTCACGGAGCAGACCGAGGCGACGGCCCCCGCGCGGATCATGGAGTTTCTCGATCGAGCGAGCGGCGCACCGTAGATCGGGCCATCGATCTAGGTCGCGTCGAGCGCCGCGAGCGCGGCCTGCGCCACCATCACGTCCTGCTCGATCTTGGCGCCACCGGCGGCGACCGCGCCCACGACCTCGCCCGCCACCGTGATCGGAAAGCCCCCCGGCACATTGGTAAAGTCGCCCATGCGCACGGCCATGCTGAGCGCGTTTTCCTCCGGCGCATAACCGGTCGGCAGCCGCTGAGAGGCCGAGGTGATCGCCTTGCGCTGCGTGGTAATGATGGAGAAGTGGCGCGCGCCATCCATCATCAGGAAGCCGATGAGCCGGCAGCTCTGATCGACCACCGCGAGGCTGACCTTGCAGCCAAGCTCGTTCGCCTTGGCCACCCCGGCTGCAAGCATCTTGAGGCTCGCCTCTTCGGTGAGCCGATGGCTGGCAACGAAATCCGCCATGGTGCCGACCCTTATGGTTCGTCGTTCCGGGCGCCGCCGATCTCGGATTTACCCGAGATCGGAGCTCAAATGTCCAAGTCGGCTATAGCCGACTTGGCGGCGGCGAGCTGCTATCGGCGCGCGAATGACGCGCAAGAAATCACGCCACCAACTTGCGCGTACTGGGCACGAACAATTCGTCCGCCGTCACCGGCTTGGTGATGATGCCTTGCGTCAGCGCGTGCTGGATGAGCTCGTCGATCACTCTGCGGTTGGGCGCGATGCCGTAAGGCAGGGGATCTCCGGTGATCTCCATCACACGCCGATGCATCTCGTCCACTGCGGTGGGCTTCTCGATGTCCCGCTCCTTGAGGCGCTCGAGGTAGCGACGCTTCGACTCGGCGAAGGTGTTGAAGACATCGGCCGCCAGATCCGGATGCTTCGCGATCAACTCGTCCTTGATCACGACGGTATGGTTGATGGGATAATGGCCGTTCCGGCGCAGCGCCGCGAGTCCCGCCTCGAGCGCATCGGGAATGAGTGGCTCCACGTCGGGAGCGTCCACCTCCACGCCGATGGCGGCAGCAAGCTCGCCCGACGCCAGCATGTCGCCCATCTTCTTGCCCGGCGCGATCGGCACCACGTTGGCTGGCGGGCGGTACTCGGCCACGTGCTCGTCGCCCGAGAGCACCCAGGTGATCTTGCCGAGGTCGACGCCGTGCTCCTCCTGCAGGATGCTGCGCGCCCACACGCCCGTCGTGACCGTGTAGCCGCGGTTGACGCCGACCTGCCGGCCCTCGAGGTCTTTGGGCGTGCGAATGCCGGCCTTCGTGTTCACCAGCACGGCGCCGTGATGGAACGCCCGCACCAGGAACACCGGCACGGCCGTCATGGGTTTGCCGTGGGCCTTGGCGCAGATGTAGGTGGTGATCGCCATCTCGCAGATGTCGAATTCATTGCCGCGAACCATGCGGCGAAAGGCGGCGATCAGCGGATCGACCTCCTCGAACGCGAACTCGAACGTCTTGGGTTTGACGGTACCGTCCTTGAGTGCCCGGTTGTTGCCCTGGGTGCGGGTGACGGTTTTCAGCTTGAGATCGGACATGGGGGGTATGGTTTGTTGCTTGTCATCCCCGCGAAAGCGGGGAACTGGGACATGGGTTCCCGCCTTCGCGGGAACGACGGTGCAGCAGCAAGCCCCACAACCTCACGGAACGAGAGACGGGCTACACCGTCGTCTGCGCCACACCGGGACGCGCGGTGAGCGCCTCCTTGGCGGCATCCTTGAACGCCTGATCCGGCGGCAACACCACCGCCGCGGAGCGCACCTTGTGGTGCGCCGGATCGATGCCGGGCGGCATGATGCCTTTTTCGGCCAGCGCCTTCGCTGCCCGCATCAGGCGGTGGCGCGCCATGATGATGCCGTTGTCGGTGGACACGAGGTTCTCTTTGGTGCGGTCGCAGATCGGTCCCATGCTCTCCTGCAGCGAAGCGTCCTGGATCGCGAAGCCGGCAACGCCGCTGAAGGTCTTGCCGGCCTTCTGGGCGGCGCGGTCGATCAGATAGTCGTTGTCCTTGTTGGCGAGCGGCCGGTAGGTCCCGGGAATGTACTTGCAGTGCACGCCGGCGCCGTCGCGCATCGCCTCGACCTCGCGCGTGCTGAGCGCGCGAACAGGATGAAAGTCGTAGCTCCAGGCCCAGCAGTTCTCGTCGTCGATCGGGATCCAGAAGTGACCATGGATCGGGTGATCGCCGCGCGGCGGGATCATGGTGAAGCACGGCATCACCCACGGCGTGATGCGCCAGTAGTAATTGCCGTTCTCGGCGTTGCGGCGCGCGCCGATATAGAGCCCGCCCGGCTGCTCCACGACCTCGAAATAGGGCTGCATGTCGGACAGGTTGTATTGATTGCCCTTGGCGCCCTTGAACAGCGGGTCGGAGCCGAGGTCGCCGCGATGCAGGAACGAGACGTGGCTCGAATCGATCCCGCCCTCCATGGCTTGCAGCCAGTTGCATTCCTGCAGGCGCTTGGAGACGAAGGTCTGGTCCGTCGGCACGGTCGCGAATTCCCACTCCGGCAGCGGCGGCTGCTTGTCGGGGGGGCCCATATAGGTCCACAGCACCGGCCCCCGCTGCACCAACGGATAGGACTTGAGCTTGACCTTCTGGCAGAAGCCGCTCTCGCGCGGCTCGGAGGGGACGTCGACGCATTGCCCGTTCACGTCGTATTTCCAGCCGTGATAGGAGCAGCGCAAGCCGGATTCCTCATTGCGCCCGAACCACAGCGATACGCCGCGGTGGGCACAGAACTCGTCGATCAGGCCGTACCGGCCTTCGCTGTCGCGGAACGCCAGCAGCCGCTCCGAGAGGATCTTCACGCGCACCGGCGGACAGTCGTTCTCCGGCAATTCCTCGAGCATGAGCGCCGGCAGCCAATAGGCGCGGAACATCTGGCCCATGGACGTGCCGGGGCCGGTTTGCGTCAGCAGATCGTTCTGTTCTTTGCGAAGCATCGACTCAAATCCGTGATCGTTCAGCCCGCGGGCGCGATGGCGGCGGGCGATGGCTCGACCGGTGTTCCGCGATGGAGAACTCGGTTCGTTGGGGCAAGGGTAGGCATTCGGGCGATCTTCGGCAAGCCGCGTCACCACCTTCGATATCGCGACGCCGTCAACAGCACTCGCACCCCAGACCCTCGATAGCGACCAGCGCATTCTTGAGCCAGGCCGGCGGAAGATCGTCCGCGACCACCTCCGCCACCGGTTTGAACAGCTTGAATTGGTGCCGCTGCTCGTTCCCGGTCCAGAACGCGACCACCGTCTCGCGCGGCGGACAGCCCGGCAGGGCACATGTCACCTCGGAAACGAGAATGGCCGCGTCTTCGGCAAGGGTAAAGCGTTCGCGTGTCCAGGCGCGGACGCGGTCGAGAGCCGCCGCGTGCTCGGGGTGTCTCTCGAAGGACCGCAGCGTTCGCCGCTTCGGGCTCGTCGCCATGTCTCTCGGTTGGGGTTACGCGTGAATCCGGACATCACCAGAATAGCAGACATGCAGGCGGCGCTAACCCGAGCTACGACCCCGATGCCGTGCAAATCGCCCTTGACCGCTCAGGGTCCCCTCCTAGAGTGCCGGCCACGAACGTCATGATCATTGGTGGAGATGGCTTCAGTGGTGGAAAAAGTCCTTGCGGCCGTGCGAGTGGGCCCGAGCACGACCGAGATCCGCGAATATCCCATGCCGGACATCCCGGAAGACGCCGCGCTGATGAAGATGGAGGTGGCCGGGATCTGCGGAACCGACGTCAAGCTGTACAAGACGCCGCCGACCAAGAGCGCGGTGATCATGGGCCACGAGAACATCGGCACGATCGCCAAGGCCGGCCGCGAGTTCACGCGACGCAAAGGCTTCAAGGAGGGCGACCTTGTGTTCGTGGAACACTACGTCGCCTGCGGGAAGTGCGAGTGGTGTCATCTCGGCCAATACCGTCACTGCGAGAACACGGACTGGCGCTACAACCCCGATGCCATCCGCTACGGCTACACGTCGGCCGAGCGGGCGCCCCACCTGTGGGGCGGCTTTGCGCAATACGTCTACCTGCCGTGGAATGCCGTCGTGCATCGCGTGCCCAAGGGCGTTTCCCCCGAGCTGGCGGGGCTGGTGACGCCGATGGCGAACGGCGTCGAATGGTCGCTGTTCGACGGCGGCGTGGGCTATAACTCCACCGTGCTGATCCAGGGGCCCGGCCAGCAGGGGCTGTCGCAGACGGTGATCTGCAAGCAGGCCGGCGCCTCGCTCGTCATCGTCACCGGCACGTCGAAGGACGGTGCGCGGATGGAGGTCGCGAAGGAACTCGGCGCCGACCACGTGATCGACGTCCAGAAGGAGGATCCGCTGGCGCGCATCATGGAGATCACCGGCGGCAAGGGCGTGGACGTGGCTCTCGACTGTACCGCAGGCGCGGGCACCATCCCGATATTGCTCGGCGTGGAGGCGCTCAAGCGCAAGGGCGGCACGATCGTGATTCAAGGTGAAATGGCGGAATTTCCCAACTTCCCAGTCGGAAAGGTCACGGTGAAGTTCATCACCATCAAGAGCGCACGCGGGCACAGCTTCAAAGCCTGCGAGCTTGCGCTGCAGCAGTTGGCCTCCCACCGTTTTCCCCTTGAGAAAGTTACCACCCATAAATTCGGATTGAAGGACGTGGACCTCGCCATCAGGTCCGTGGGCGGCCACGGCGTACCGGACGTGATCCACGCGTCGCTTATGCCCTGGCAATAGGACCGATGCCCCGCACCCCATGCGGTCGATACGAAGGACCGGTACGCCCAGGTCATGAGTAAGCGAGCGAAAATCGCCATCGCCACCGGCGACCCCGCGGGCATCGGGCCTGAGATCAGCCTCAAGGCCGCACTCGATCCGGCTGTGCGCAATGCCTGCCGCCCGATCGTTGTGAGCGATATCGGGGTGATCGAGCGGCACGCGCGGGCGTGCGGCCTAGAAACAGCCATCCGCATGATCGGGCGGGTCGGAGACGCGGATTGGTCAAGCGATTGCGTCAATGTTCTCGACTGCGCGCAACCGGATTTGACCGCGCTCGACTTCGGCA
>DASSJW010000914.1:0-9106 GCA_035690995.1 Xanthobacteraceae bacterium | reverse complement strand
TGGCTTCATCGGACCGCCGATCGAGCGCATGCTGCGCACGGTGTATGACCGCGACGAGAGCTTCCAGCTTCTCCTGACCTTTGCGCTCCTGCTCATGTTCCAGGACGTCTTCAAGTTCGTCTGGGGCGCCAACCCGCGCTCTCTCGACAGCGGCTATCTGATCTATGGCACGATCAGGGCCGGCGACTTCAGCATGCCGGTCTATAATTTGCTCGTGATCGCGGCGGCAATCGCGGTCGCCGCCGCACTCGGCGGCTTTCTGAAGCGGACCAATTACGGCCGTATCCTGCGCGCGACGGCGGAAAATCGCGCCATGGCGGAGGCGCTCGGCGTCGATGTCTACCGCGTCTATTCGGTCGTCTTCACGCTTGGCGCGGTGCTCGGCACCACCGCGGGCGCGCTGGTGGTGCCCACCGCCGCGGCCTCGCTCGACATGGCGATCGAATTTGTGATCGAGGCCTTTGCCGTCGTCGTCATCGGCGGGCTGGGCTCGATGCGCGGCGCATTGGCCGGTGCACTCATCGTCGGCTTGATCCGCGGCTTTTCGATATTGCTCTATCCCGAGCTGGAGATGCTGGCGATCTATCTGATCGTGGTTGCCGTGCTGATTTTCCGACCCGCAGGACTGTTCGGGAGATCGCTGGCATGAAGCTTTCCGCAGCGGCGATCGTCGCCGGATGCGGCGTGGCCGCGCTCGCCGTGCTGCCTCTCGCGATGCCGGCCTATTACCTCGGCTTGATGATCCCTTTTTACGGCTACGCCATCGCCTTGCTCGGGTTCAACCTGCTGTTCGGCTACACCGGGTTGCTGTCGTTCGGGCATGCGATGTTTCTGGGCGTTGGCGCCTACGGCGCGGCGATCCTGTCGGGCGTGCTGGGGGTGAAATCCTTCGAGCTGGTGTTGCTCACGGTCATGCTCGCATCGTGTGCGATCGCACTGCCGGTCGGCGCGTTGTGCGTGCGCTATACCGGCATTTTCTTCGGTATGCTGACGCTCGCCTTCGGCATGCTGTTCCACTCCTTCCTGTTCAAGTTCTACTACTTGACCGGCGGCGACAGTGGCATGCGCGTGGCGCGCATGAGCATCCTCGGGCTGGACTTCGCGCGCTACAACAAGATCGAGTTCCTGGCCGGGCCGTTCTACTATTATTGCCTCGGCCTCATGACCCTGGCCGGTCTGGTGATGTGGCGGATCGTGAACTCACCGTTCGGACTGCACCTCAAGACCGTGCGCGATAACGCGCGCAAGGCGGAATATCTCGGCGTGCACGTGCACAGGTTCCGCCTGGCCGCCTTCGTCATCTCGGCTGCCTTCGGTGCTGCCGGCGGCGCGATCCTGGGCTTCCGCGTGGGGCTCGCCGATCCCGAGCTGGTGTATTGGACGCAGTCGGGCCAGCTCGTGTTCATGGCCGTGCTCGGCGGGTTCTCGAATTTCTTCGGGCCCATCGTCGGCGCGCTCACCTTCACCTTGTTGCAGGACCAGCTGCAATCGCTGACCGAATACTGGCGATTCGTGCTCGGCGCCATTCTGGCGCTGATCGTTATCGGATTTCCGGAGGGCATTGCGGGATTGGCCACCGACCTGGGACGCAGGATCGGGTGGAGGACGGCATGACCTTGCTGCTCGAAACGCGCAATGTCAGCAAATCCTACGGTGCCTTTCGCGCGCTCGACCAGGTCAGCATGGCCGTGCACCAGGGCGAGCTCGTCGCGGTCGTGGGGCCCAACGGCGCCGGCAAGACGACGTTGGTCAATCTGCTCACCGGGCTGCTCGAGCCGAGCTCGGGGGAGGTCCTTTTCATGGGCAAGAGCATCGCCGGGGTGGGGCCGGTCGAGCTTGCCGATCATGGCCTGGCGCGCGCGTTCCAGCTCATCCAGATTTTTCCCAAGTTGACGGTCGGGGAGACGATCGCGGCCGCGGTCGTCTCGCGGCAGCGGAAGCGCTGGCACCTGTTCTCGCGGCTTTCCGCCGACGGCGAGGTGAGCCGCCGCGTGCGCGAGGTGGCGGAGGTCTTCGGCCTCGGTCAGCGGCTCGACACAGTTGCCGCGACCCTTTCGCAAGGCGAGAAGAAGCTGCTCGACGTCGCCTCGGCCTTCGCGCTCGAGCCGCAGGTGATCCTGCTCGACGAGCCGACGTCGGGCGTTTCCACCGCCGACAAGCACGGCATCATGAAGACCCTGATCGCGGCAGCCGAGCTGGCCCGCGTGAAGGGGATCGTGCTGGTCGAGCACGATATGGACCTGGTCGCAGCCTATTCCCACCGCATCATCGCGCTGTCGGAGGGCCAGGTGGTCGCCGACCTGCCGCCCGATCAGTTCTTCGCCAATCCACTTCTGATCGAAACCGTGATCGGCAAGCGGCGGGGACACTGATGCTGGCGGTCCGGGATATCGTCGTCGACGTCCAGGGCAGCCGCGTTCTGCGCGGCGTGACGTTCGACGTGGGCGAGGGCGAGCTGGTCTGCCTGGTCGGGCGCAATGGCGCCGGCAAGACCACCACAATGCGCAGCATCATGGGCTTTCGCCGGCCGGTATCCGGCACCATGACGTTTGACGGGCAGGATCTCCTGGCCTTGCGACCTTATCAAGTGGCGCGACTGGGCATCGGCTTCGCGCCGGAAGAGAGCGAGGTGTTCGGCGAGCTGACGGTGGCAGAGAACATCGCCATGGCCACCTGGGTCTGTCCCAACCCGCGGCCGGCCCAGGAGCGTATCGCGGCAGCCTACAATGTGTTCCCCAGGCTCGAGCGCTACCGCGAGCGCGGCGGGCAGGCACTGTCAGGCGGCGAGCGCAAGATGGTATCGATTGCCCGCGCGCTCGCGCTGGGGCCAAAGCTGCTGCTGCTCGACGAGCCGACCGAGGGGCTGTCGCCGGCGATCGTTCCCGCGATCATCGACGGGCTCGCCAATGTCCGCTCATTCGGCCATGCCGTGTTCATCGCCGAGTCGAATATTCACCACGTGCCCGATTTCACCGACCGTCTCTATGTCATTGAACGCGGAGAGATTATTTTTGCGGGCAAGCCGGAAGAGGCGCGCCGGAACTCGGCCGTGGCACGCGTGATCGAGGGTACACGGCCGGCGCCGTCGGCTGATTGAACGGGGCGCCGGCCTGTGATAGATGTGTGATATATTAGAGCATGATCCCGAAAAGTGGGTACCGGTTTTCGGAAAAGATCATGCTCCAGCAATAGACCGCCGGCAGCGTTTGGCCCACGCCGGGAGCCAGCCTGGGGGTACTGCCCGGCCCGAGGAGCGACCATGATCAAGCAGCGGCAGATCGATTTTCGCCAGGAGTACCGCTCGCGCATCATCGGGTGGTACGACGGCTATTTCCACGTTGCGCTGATCTATGCGATGGGCGCGGCGGCGTTCTACGTCTATGTCGCCCACATCCACCATGTGACCTGGCTGGAATGGCTGACCGTGCCGCTGACCTTCGTGTTCACCAACCTGTTTGAATGGGCCGTGCACAAATACGTCATGCACCGCCCAATCAACATCAAGGGCCTGCGCGCGATCTATGAGCGGCACACGCTCAATCATCACCAGTTCTTCACCGACGAGGAGATGCGCTTCCGCGATCATAAGGACTGGCGCGTGACGGTGTTCCCGCCGTATGCGCTCGTAGTGTTCATCCTGATGTCGATTCCGATGGCCGTCATTCTCGGCCTGCTGTTTTCGCCCAATGTCGGCTGGTTGTTCATGAGCGTGACCACCGGCATGTATCTCGTCTACGAGTTCATGCACTTTTGCTGCCATGTCGACGAGAACTGGTTCGTGCGCAACTGTCCTTTCGTCAATTCTTTGCGCCGCCATCACACCGCGCATCACAACGGGCGGCTGATGATGGAAACCAACATGAACCTGACGTTCCCGATCGCCGATTGGCTGTTCGGCACGTCGGACCTCGACCGCGGGCTGATCGGCACCCTGCTCAACGGTTATGACACCCGTTACCTGAAGCAGAATCTGCGAGGCCATCCGCGCCGGCCCGACGAGGCAGCGGCGGCGCCCGTAGGTGCGTACTAGCGTGCCCCGAACCCGAAACTCGCGCCGATCGCGCGCCAAGTTCAATCGGAGCTTCGCGTTTAGAAGGCACTAGAATCATAGAGTTGCTAGATCGCGACGCTCACATCGTAACGTGCCGCGAGCGCCGGCGAACTTAGGAATTGGACTACTAGGGCAGCAACATCAGCCCGGCAGCCAGCACGTGGCGTTTCTACTTCGAAACGAGGTTCTCATGCCGAACGATGTCAAGGTGGCCGTCTCAGCCGTTGCGCTGATCGTCGCGGCGTTCCTTGCTTATTGGAGCGGATCGCCGATCCGTCCGGATTTTTCGACGTACATCATGATCACGGCGGGCTTCATGGTGGTGGCCATGTGGATTTTCCCCGAAGCAGGGGCCAAGAAACGCGACAAGAGAAGGGCGAGATAAGTTGAATATTCGATCAGGTGCCCTTCCCGAAAAATCATATTCGCGCGCTTAGCGGCATTGTCAGCGATGACGGCGAAGACGGACCGTAAGGATGCACGCGGGCCAATCTGCCTATCGAGATGTCCGCTGGACGGTTGCCATCTGGCGATAAGCGGACAACATATGCTCAATGCGAGTTCTTCGCATTTTGATCCCTCAACGGGACGTTTGGCCCGTCACTTTCTACGGTGACTTGCCATCAGTTTTTCTATTCTAATTTGATATTCGCCTTATCGAGGCAGCGCCCTCGGTAAAGCGGAATGATTTATTCTATCGGTGCGACTTGGTCGTCCATGGGGCTTAGACAAACAAGAAACCCCCGCCACTGACCGAGGTCGTGAGGGCGAGGTTCAGGGTTGACCATTCGCAGTGCATTAAGAGGAAGGCCACGGCGGGATAATGCATTTTGCTGCGGGGCGTTCAGGTCGGTAGCCTGCCGTGTTCGCAGTCAGTGAAGGGCCCCGGAGAAGCCATGGTTCATGAACATGTTCCCTCAGGCCTTTCCGCCCTAGTTGGCGGCACGCGCCGGCTCTGTGCTGGTTGATATAACAGCGTCCGGTGCAACGCATCAGCAGCGGGATGCTGGTCCGGCGGAGTGGGCGATCAGATCAAACCAGCTTCCTTCCGGCGAGTTGTTTCGACGTCACGAGGGCATGGGTTGGCCGGCTTCGTAGCTCTGCCGGGCGATGTCCTCGATTCGGGCACGATGTCGATTGAAGCGCTCCATTCGTTCGTGAGAGGGTGGCTTGCCTCCTTCGATATCATTGATCGCTTCTTGGCTTACTCGACACGGCACCCGCTTGGTCCCGTCCAGCATGACGAACTCGAGGTGCGCGCCACCCAACGCCGCTATCGCGAGACGGACAAGGACCAGATTCGCGAGCGCCGGCGGCGGAAATGGGAGAGCGACGAGGCGCTTCGCGACAGGCAGCGTGCGAGCAACCGCGCGTGGCAGCGCCGCAAGCGCTACCAGCAGGTCTACGGGATCTCGCTCGCCGACTACGACGCGATGCTGCAGCGGCAGGGCAGCGCCTGCGCCATCTGCAGGAGATCCTGCGAGGCGTTGTGAGTCGATCATTGCCACGCCTGCGGCAAGGTGCGCGGCCTGCTCTGCGTCAAGTGTAACGGCGCGCTCGGGTTCTGCAACGACAGCCCCACGCTTCTGCTGGCGGCGGCTCCCTACCTGCGGGCCGCGTGCGACCACGAGGGGACGATGCCCATGACAGCGCCGTCGCCACGCGAAGCGTGTGCGCCGCCGGGCGAGCGCGTGGCCGGGAATGGCTCGTTTGCGGGCGCCCGTCATTGTCGCTGCGCAGGCAAAGCCGTATGAGTCCGGGGTGCCATGACAGCCACTCACGATAGCGTCCGGATCGGCCGATGGGTCGAGCGCTTCAGGCGCATGCGCCTGGTCGTGGCGGTCGCGGCGCTCGCGTTCGCCGGGCTGTGGATGTTCGGTGCGATCGCCGTGCTTCCGGCGCTCGCAGGTTTCGCGCTCATCGCCGCGGCGGCCCTGATCGCAACCGCGAGCGGCACGGAGACGCCGGCAGCGTTGGCAACGCATGAGCCGCGCGCGCCCCGCACCGGGGATCCGCTGATCGGATCGGTCCTGGCGGGATTGCCGGATCCGGTGGTTGCGCTCGATCGTCGCGGCGACGTCGTCGCGCTCAATGCGCGGGCGACCGCGGTGGCGCCGGCGCTGCGTCCCGGCGAGCCGGTGTCGCTCGGCCTGCGGGTGCCGGAAGTGCTGGAGGCGGTCCGCCGCGCCCGCGCGAGCGGGATGGCGCAACGCGTCGAGTTTTCCGAGCGCGTCCCGCTCGACCGCTGGTACGAGGTGATCGTCACGCCGATTTCGTCGGCGGGCGCGGGCCGCGATCCCGGCCTGGTACTGCTGGCGTTCCACGATCTCACGCCCTTGCGGCGGGTCGAGGAGATGCGTGCCGACTTCGTCGCCAATGCGAGCCATGAGCTGCGCACGCCGCTCGCTGCGCTGTCCGGCTTCATCGACACGCTGCGCGGCTCGGCCCGCGACGATCCGGCCGCGAGGGAGCGCTTCCTCCCGATCATGCAGGCGCAGGCCGACCGCATGGCCCGACTGATCGATGATCTTCTGTCGCTCTCGCGCATCGAGCTCAACGCGCATCTGCGGCCGGACAAGCAGGTCGATGTCGGCGCCATCGTCCGGCAGGTCGCCGACAGCCTGCAGACGCTGGCGCGCGATCGCCAGGTCGAGGTCAAGACCATCGGCACGCCGGCGGCGCTGCTGGTGCCGGGCGACCGGGACGAACTGATCCGGGTGTTCGAAAATCTGGTGGAGAATGCGCTGAAATATGCCGCCTCGGGCAAGCGGGTGGATATCGCGCTGTCGGTCGGCGAGGGGCCGGACGGCAAGCGGGAAGCGCGGATCGCCGTGCGCGACCGCGGCCCCGGCATCGCGCCCGAGCATCTGCCGCGGCTGACCGAGCGCTTCTACCGCGTCGATGTCTCCGAAAGCCGCGCCCAGGGCGGCACCGGGCTCGGCCTGGCGCTGGTCAAGCACATCCTCAACCGCCACGGCGGCCGGCTGACCATCGACAGCACGCTGGGGCAGGGGGCGACCTTCACCGTCCATCTGCCCATGGCCGCGCTCCCCGCCGGCGGAAATTCAACTTTACTGACCAGAACTTAGCTGCGGAGCCGGCATGCTCGCCGGCAAATTCGCTCCGCTCCCGCCGGGCCTGCCCGGGTCGCAACTTGTCCTACTAAGTCGGGGGAAGACCGCGCGGCAAAGGTGGTCTGCTCCCTCGCCAGAATTGAAGCGAGGAGGAGCCGAAACACGCGTTAAGGGACGCGTCGAAATCGAGCGGGCCGGCGGCCACCCGGCAACGCTGTCGGTTGATCGCGCGCGGCGCTCTGGTAAACGTCTTGACGGAAGCAGGAGAGGGCATTGCAGTTCTTCCGCACCTTGACGGCGGCGGGCTTGATCGCTGCGGCCGCGACGGCGCCGGTTGCCGCCGCCGAGATTTCGGGCGCCGGCTCGAGCTTCGCCTATCCGATCTATGCCAAGTGGATCGAGGCCTACAAGAAAGAGACCGGCGTCGCCGTGGACTATCGTTCGGTCGGCTCGGCCGATGGCATCCGGCAGGTCCAGAGCAAGGAGATCACCTTCGGCGCGTCCGACATGCCGCTCGGCGCCCGCGAGCTGGAGGCCGATGGCCTGATCCAGTTCCCGACCGTGGTGGCCGGCGTCGTGGTGGTGATCAATGTCGACGGGGTCAAGTCCGGCGAGCTCACCCTCGACGGCACCACCCTGGCCCGAATCTTTCTCGGCGAGGTCCGGTCGTGGAACGACACCGCAATCCGCAAGCTCAATCCCAACGCCAAGCTGCCGTCGCAGACCATCGTGGTGGTGCGCCGCGCCGACGGCTCCGGCACCACCTTCGCGTTCACCGATTATCTCAGCAAGGTGAGCGCGGACTGGAAGTCCAAGATCGGATCGACGGTGGCGGTCGAATGGCCGACCGGCGTCGGCGCCAATGGCAACGAAGGCGTCGCCGCCAGCGTCGCGCGCACCAAAGGCGCGATCGGCTATGTCGAATACGCCTATGCCACGCAGCAGCGGCTCACCTACACCAGGCTGATCAACAAGGACGGCAAGGCGGTCGCTCCCGCCACCGCGGCGTTCGCCGCGGCCGCCGCCAGCGCGGACTGGGAGGCGACGCCGGGCTTCGCTGTGATCCTCACCAATCAGGCCGGCGAGAATGCCTGGCCGATCGCGGCCGCGACCTTCGTGCTCATGCACCGGCAGCCGAACGCTCCCGCCGCCACCAACGCGGCGCTGAAGTTCTTCGCCTGGACCTTCGCCAAGGGCGGCAAGATGGCCGAGGAGCTCGATTACGTGCCGATGCCGGCGAACGTCGTCGGCGCGGTGCAGAAGGTTTGGGCGACCCAGATCAAGGACCCCGCCGGCAAGCCGGTCTACGCGATCTCAAGGTGACCTTTCGCGGCGCCGTGCCCGATCGCCAGGCTGTCGTTCCTCAGCGCGTCTCGCTCCAGAAGGCGAGGATGGCGGCGGCGAGTTCGTCGGGGCACTCCGACGGTAGAAAGTGTCCGCAGCCCTGGCCGATCGCGCCGCCTTTGACATGGTCGCCCAGCGTCGCGACCGTCGCCCGTAGCGCGTCGCCGACGCCATCGCCCCCTCCGAGCGCCAGCACCGGCATCGGTAGCCGCCGGGCGGCGCGTACCTTGCCCTGGGCAAGCCCCTCCGGGCTGAACGCGGCGCGGTACCAGGCGAAGCCGGCCCGCGCGGTTCCCGGCGCGGAGAAGACGCGGACATATTCGTCGAGCGCGGCGGGCTCGATCGCATAGGTTCGCGTGGTCTTCGTCGCGAACAGCCAAGTGAGATAGGCGCGCTCATGCCCCTGCACGAGGATCTCGGGCAGGTCGTCCAGCCGATTGAAGGCGAATTGCCAGCTCTTGAGGTTCACGGCTTCGCTCGGGATGCCCGCGGGCGCGGGCGGCGAGACGCCGGGCACATTGGCCTCGGTCAGGACCAGCCGCCTGACGTCACCGGGATACGCCGCGGCGTGGGCATGGGCGATCCAGGTCCCGATATCGTGCGCGACGATGTCGATGCCGGCCGGGCGGCTGAGCCC
>DASSJW010000913.1:0-11788 GCA_035690995.1 Xanthobacteraceae bacterium | reverse complement strand
CGGTCGGCGTCTCGACCGCCCTCGATGCGGCGGCGCTGCTGGCGGCGCTCGATCGCTATCCGTTCGGATGCTCGGAGCAGATCGCCAGTCGTGCTCTGCCGCTGCTCTATGTCAACGATCTCGCGACCTCGGCGCAGCTTGCGCTCGATACGTCCGTCGATCAGCGCATCCGCGACTCGATCGAGCGGCTGCTTGCGCGCCAGGGCTCAAACGGATCGTTCGGGCTGTGGTCCGCGGGCGGCGACGACGTGTGGCTCGACTCCTACGTCACCGACTTCCTGACACGGGCGCGCGAGCGTGGCTTTGCCGTGCCGGATGTCGCCTTCAAGCTCGCACTCGACCGGCTGCGTAATTTCGTCGGCAACGCCGAAGACCCGACCAAGGACGGCGGGCGCAACCTCGCTTATGCGCTTTACGTTCTGGCGCGGAACGGGGCCGCGCCGGTCGGCGATCTGCGATACTTCGCCGATACCAAGCTCGACGCGATCGCAACCCCGATCGCCAAGGCGCAGATCGCCGCGGCGCTCGGCATGCTCGGCGACCGCGCGCGCGCGGACCGGGTCTACGCGGCCGCGCTCGCCGCGCTCGCCCCGCGGCCCGTGCTCGACTACGGGCGCAGCGACTATGGTTCGGTGTTGCGGGATGCGGCAGCGCTGGTGACGCTGGCATCCGAAGGCGGCGCACAGCGGGCGACCATCGCCGGTGCCGTCGAACGCGTGGAGGCTGCGCGCGGTCTCACGCCCTATACCTCGACCCAGGAGAACGCGTGGATGGTGCTCGCCGCCCGTGCCTTGGTGAAGGACGCGCAGGCCGTGACGCTCGATGTCGGCGGCGAGAAGACGCAAGGCGCGCTCAATCGCAATTTCCGTTTCGGCGACCTCCAGCAGCCGCTGAAGGTGACCAATGCCGGCGATGGCGCGGTGCAGGCCGTCGTTACGGTAGCGGGGGCCCCGGTGGTCCCGGAATCGGCGGCGGAGAAGGGCTTCAAGATCGAACGCAAATACTACACGTTGGCCGGAGCGCCGGTTGATCCGGCCAAAGCCAAGCAGAACGACCGCTTTGCGGTGGTTTTGAAGATCACGGAGCCGCAGCCACAGTTTGGACGGGTCATCGTCGCCGACTATCTGCCCGCCGGCTTCGAGATCGACAATCCGCGGCTCGTGTCGTCGGGGGATACCGGCACACTGGCCTGGATCGAGGATGCGCAGGAGCCGGTGAGTTCCGAGTTTCGCGACGATCGCTTCAGCGCGGCCTTCAACCGCAAGAGCGGCGACCCGTCGGTGTTCACCGTCGCCTATGTGGTGCGCGCCGTCTCGCCCGGCCGATACGTCCACCCGCAGGCTTACGTCGAGGACATGTATCGCCCGGACCGCTTTGGCCGCACGGGCACCGGAACGGTCGAGGTTACGGCGGCGAAATGAGACAGCGCGGAATGTCTAGGACCCTGCGGGGAGGATCGGCTTGGCGCGCGATATTGTGACCTGCGCCCCGACGGCTGTGCCGAGGGCCGGATACCGATCGCGGTTGCGACATTGGCTGGGCTTGAGCCTCGTCGCCCTGTTCATCGCGACCGCCGCGGTCCTGTCGGGCGGAGCTTGGTGGATCGCGTCGCTCGGTCCTCCGCCAGTGGGTGAGGGGCTGACCTTCTCCGCTCTGGTGGTGGACCGCGACGGAAAGCTGTTGCGACCCTACATCACGCTCGACGGTCGCTGGCGATTGCCGGCGAGCCGCGCGGACGTCGATCCGCGCTTCCTGCGCCTGCTGCTTGCCTACGAGGACAAGCGCTTTGAAGCGCATCGCGGCGTCGACCCGTTCGCACTCGGACGGGCGGTGATGCAATTGATCGGTCAGGGACGCATCATCTCCGGCGCGTCGACCATCACCATGCAGGTGGCCCGCCTGCTCGAACCGCGAAGCGAACGCAGCTTCACCGCGAAGCTGCGTCAAATGGTGCGTGCGCTCGAGCTCGAGCGCACGCTCTCCAAGGACGAGATTCTGGCGCTGTATCTGAGCGTTGCGCCCTATGGCGGCAATCTCGAAGGCGTGCGCGCGGCATCGCTCGCCTATTTCGGCAAAGAGCCACGCCGCCTGACGCTCGGGGAGGCGGCTCTGCTGGTGGCCTTGCCGCAGTCGCCGGAGCAGCGACGCCCCGATCGCTCGGCGGATGCGGCACGCAATGCCCGCGACCGGGTGCTCGATCGGCTGGTCGCCGCGGGCGCCGTGCCGGCGGACGAGATTGCCCGCGCCAAGCGCGAGCCGGTGCCGGACGGACGCAAGCCGATGCCGATGCTGGCCCCGCACGCCGCCGATGCCGCGGTCGCGGCGGCACCGGATCGCAGCCTGTATCGCCTGACCGTCGACGCGACACTGCAGCGAAATCTCGAGGAGCTTGCGCGTGAGCGCGCCCATGCTCTCGGACCAGATATCTCGGTCGCCATCCTTGCCGTCGATCATGGCAGCGGCGAGGTACTCGCGCGGGTCGCCTCCGCCGACTACTTCGATACCCGCCGCGCCGGCCAGGTAGACATGACCGCGGCGGTGCGCTCGCCGGGCTCGACACTGAAGCCATTCATCTACGGCCTCGGCTTCGAGGACGGGCTCATCCATCCTGAGACTTTGATCGAGGATCGCCCGATCCGCTTCGGCAGCTATGCGCCGGAGAATTTCGACCTCACGTTCCAGGGCACCGTGACGGTGCGCCGTGCCTTGCAGCTTTCGCTCAACGTGCCGGCGGTCGCCGTGCTCGACAAGGTCGGCGCCAACCGCTTCGCCGCGCGGCTCGAGCAGGCGGGGGGCTCGTTTGCGCTCCCCGAGGGCGAGGTGCCCGGACTCGCCATCGGCCTGGGCGGCGTCGGGGTGAAGCTGAGCGATCTGGTTGCGCTCTATGCCGGGCTTGCACGCCTGGGCACAACGGTACCGCTCACCGAGCGGGTCGCCGACGGGGGAGACGCGCCGACCGCGCGCCGGCTGTTGGATCCGGCCGCCGCCTGGTACGTGGACAACATCCTTCTTGGCACGCCGCCGCCGGAGAACGCCGCCGGCGGCCGCATCGCCTTCAAGACCGGGACCTCCTACGGCTACCGCGACGCCTGGGCCGTGGGCTTCGACGGCAGGTACACGATCGGGGTCTGGGTCGGTCGCCCTGACGGCGCGCCGGTGCCGGGCCTGCTCGGAAGGGTCGCCGCGGCGCCGATCCTGTTTGATGCGTTTGCGCGCACCGGCAAGTTGCCGGCGGCGCTGCCGCGGGCGCCGACCGGCGCGCTGATTGCAGCAACGGCCAAGCTGCCGCCGCCGCTGCAGCGTTTCCGCCCCGGTGCGCTCGCGGGCGAGAGTTCCGAGCCGCAACTGCGCATCCTGTTCCCGCCCAACGGTGCCCGGCTCGAGCTTGCGAGCGACGATACCGGCAAGCCCGATCCGATCGCGCTCAAGGTGACGGGGGGAGCCGGCCCGCTGACGGTGCTGGTGAACGGACTGCCGGCGCCGGCTGCGCGCGGCAGGCGAGCGTTATCGTTCGAGCCGGAAGGCCCGGGCTTTGTGCGACTCACGGTGATGGACGGCCGCGGCGCGATCGACAGCGTCGTGGTGCGGTTGCAGTAGGTAGGTCCGTTCCTGAGAGCCCTGATCTACGACCTGAGCGCCGCTTTAGCTCTGCCGCGATACTTACTCCTCCGGACGGCCCGCCCGGCTGCATGATTGAACCGGCGAGCGGGCATAGTAGGTTGCACGCGGAAAGCTCCAACCGACGAGGGTCACATGCTGCTTGATCACCGCACCTACACCGTTCGCGCCGGCTGCTTGCGAAAACAGATCGCGCTCTACGAAAAACATGGTCTTGCGGTCCAGAAGCGGCATTTCGGCGAGCCGCTGGCGTGGCTGGTCGCCGAGACCGGAGACGTCAACAGCTATGTCCATATCTGGGTCTACGAGGATGCGGCCGATCGCACCCGTCGGCGCGCCGCGATGATGGCCGATCCGGAATGGCAGGCGTATCTCGAAATGAACGCCGAAGCCGGCTATCTGCTCAAGCAGGAATCCAAGCTGATGTCGCCGGCGTCGTTTGCGCCGCTGCGACGCTGAAACATTGGATGCTCGCGCGCGCCAGCGGATCGGCCGCGGACCAGCCTCAAAAAAAGACACGTGGGATCGACGGAGGAACGCCCTTGTTCACAGCACGCATCATCGCGCTAGGCTCCTGCCTGGTCGCCATCGGCCTCTTCGGAGCCGCGAACGCCCAGGACTATCCAGCGCGGCCGATCAAGATCGTCGTCGGCTTCGGGCCGGGTGGCCTCGGCGACATCACCGCGCGCGCCGTCGCGCAAAAGATGTCGGATTCGTTCGGCAAGCCGGTGGTGATTGAGAACATGCCGGGCGCCGGCGGAATGAGTGCTGCGGGGTCGGTCGCGCGGGCGGCGCCGGACGGCCACACGCTGCTCCTGGTCAGCGGCCAGAATGCCGCGAGCCCCTCGCTATTCAAGTCGATGCCGTATAACTGGGCCAACGATTTCGCCACGGTCTCGACCATCGGGTTGTTCGATTTCATCATCGTGGTCGGCAAGGACAGCCCGCTCAAGACTGTCGGCGATCTCATCGCGGCCGCCAAGCGCGATCCGGCGCGCTTGAATATCGGCACGATCAGCGTCGGCAGCGTGCAGAACCTCTCCGCGCACCTGTTTGCCTCGATGGCGGGCCTGCAGGTGACGACAGTCCCGTTCCGGACTACCGGGGAGATTGTCACAGCGCTGTTGTCCGACCAGGTGCAGGTCGGCTTTGAGACGACACCCGGCGTGCTGGGCCAAGTCCAATCGGGAAATTTGCGTGCGCTCGGCGTATCGTCGGACAAGCCGCTGCCGTTCCTGCCCGGCGTTCCGGCCGTTGCTGAAAGCGGCGTCCCCGGCTTCAGGCTGGTGTCGTGGAACGGCCTGGTGATGCCCGCGAAGACGCCGCGCGACATCGTGCTGCGGCTCAACAGGGAGATTGCCAAGGCGCTCGACGCGCCCGATGTCCGCGAGCGGTTCATCGGTCTCGGCATTACGCCGCGCGCGAGCACGCCGGAGGAGCTGCAGCGCATCTACGACGCGGACGTCGTGCGGTGGCGTCAGGTGATCGCCGATGCTAAGATTGCCCAACAATGATGCGTCACACGCCAGTCGACGTGGAGGAGTGATGAATACGGTTCCCAGGATCAAGCCGGCCGCCGCACAACCGGCGAGAGCGGCCCGCATCGATCCGTTGGAGTGGGAAACTCGCGTCGATCTCGCCGCCTGCTACCGCTTGGTCGATCTGTTCGGGATGTGCGATCTCCATCTCAACCACATCTCCGCCCGGGTGCCGGGTCAGGAAGAGCATTTTCTGATCAATCCCTTCGGCATGATGTACGAGGAGATCACCGCCTCGTCGCTGATCAAGATCGACCTCAAAGGAAACATCATCGCCAATTCGAATCCGGATTACTCGATCAATCTTCCCGGCTACGTGATTCACAGCGCCATCCACGCCGCGCGTCCGGACGTGGCATGTGTTCTGCATACTCACACCAATGCCGGCATGGCGGTGTCCACCCTCAAATGCGGATTGCTGCCGCTCACGCAGACCGCGATGCGCTGGTCGCGGATTGGGTATCACGATTTTGAGGGCGTGGTCGTCGACTTGGATGAGCAGGAGCGGCTGGTCAAAAACCTCGGCGACAGTGAAGTGATGATCTTGCGCAATCATGGCCTGCTGTCGGTCGGCCAGACTATCGGTCAGGCGTTCAGCAACATCTATCGCCTGGAGCGGGCTTGCCAGACGCAGCTGCTGGCGATGGCCTGCAATGCGGAAATATCGGTCCCGCCGCAAGACGTTATCGCCCGTTCGAACGCGCAACTCGCCATGTCGCCGACGCCGGACGCGCAGGGCCGAAGGCGTCCGCAGGGCTCGATGGAATGGCCGGCATTGAAACGGATGCTCGACCGTCGCGACGCCTCGTACAAGAATTGACCGCCGCAACGTTGGAACGCTACTCGGCGACGTATTGGCGTCTTTGCAGTCACACCCGAATGTCGCAGCAGGGCGTCGCGCAGCAGGGGACATGGTAGTCACGGCCGATAACGAGCGGCGTCATTTGACGTCTGCGCGCAGCCTCAAGGCGATCATCGACTTCGCCGTCGGCTCGCACATGCGTGCCGTCGCGCTCCTGCTCCTGGTTGCGCTGCTGAGCTTCCTGCCCGGTTTCTTCAGCATCCCGCCGATCGATCGCGACGAAGCGCGTTTCGCGCAGGCCACCAAGCAGATGGTGGAGAGCGGCGATTACATCGATATCCGGTTTCAGGACGAGGTGCGCTACAAGAAGCCGGTCGGCATCTACTGGCTTCAGGGCGGGGTGGTGAAGGCCGCACGTGCGCTTGGCTTCGAGCGGGCGCTCACGACGATTTGGCTCTATCGCGTGCCATCGCTGGTCGGTGCCATCGGTGCGGTCCTCCTGACGTATTGGGCCGCGCTTGCCTTCGTCTCGCGTCGGGCCGCCGTGCTCGCCGGTCTGATGATGGCAAGCTGCGTGCTGCTCGGGATCGAGCGGCTCATCGCCAAGACCGATGCCATGCTGCTCCTGACCGTGGTCGCTGCCATGGGCGCCATGGCGCGTGCCTATCTTTCGGATCACCGCGAGGCGCATCAACCCGCTGTTGCCTGGATGCTCGCAGGCGTGTTCTGGAGCGCCCTCGCCATCGGCGTGCTGCTCAAGGGGCCGCTCATCGTGATGATTGCCGGGCTGGCCGCCGGCGCGCTGATCGCCATCGATCGTTCCGCCCGCTGGCTGTGGACGCTGAAACCGGTCGCCGGGATCGTCTGGCTGGCGCTTCTCGTGCTGCCCTGGTTCCTTGCCATCGTCGCGCGCGCGGGCGATACGTTCTTCGCCGAGTCGGTGGGGCAGGACTTGCTCGGCAAGGTTTTCGCGGGCCAGGAATCGCATGGCGCTCCGCCCGGCACCTATTTCGTGCTGTTCTGGCTCACGTTCTGGCCGGGTGCGACCTTGGCGGCATTGGCGGCGCCGGCGATTTGGAAGTCGCGGCGCGAGCCCGCGGGCAAGTTCCTGCTGGCGTGGCTGGTGCCCTCATGGCTGGTGCTGGAGCTGGTGCCGACCAAGCTGCCGCACTACGTGCTGCCGCTCTATCCCGCGATCGCAATTCTGATTGCCGGCGCGATCGACGCACACCTGTTGTCGCGCCGGCCCTTCTTGGTCTGGGGCACGATCTGGTGGTTCGTGGTTCCCGTGCTTGCCGGGCTCGCGGGCATCGTGGCGATCGCCGTCATCGGGCGGCAGTTCGGGCTCTTGGTATGGCTATTGATGGGAGGCGCTGCAGTAATGGGTTTCCTGGCGTGGCGGCTTTATCAAACTGACGGCGCCGAGCACTCGCTGCTGCGTGCGATTGCCGCCGCGGTGCTGACCGCCATCGCGATCTTCGCCCTGGTCGTTCCCTCGCTCGGGCAATTATTCCCGAGCGTGATGCTCGCTCGGATTCTGCGCGACAGCGGCTGTGCGCAGCCGGCGGCCGCGGCAGTCGGATATCAAGAGCCGAGCCTCGTGTTTCTTGCCGGCACGGCAACCCGCCTCACTGACACCGCGGGTGCGGCGGAGTTCCTGCGCGGCGGCGAATGCCGTTTTGCCTTCGTCGAGTCTCGCCAGGAGCGCAGCTTTGCCCAGCGCGCGGAAGCCATCGGGCTTCGCTATACCGCCGGGCCTCGCTTGGAAGCGATCAACATCAGCAACGGACAGCCGATCACGATCGCGACCTACCGTTCGGCGGGCCCGTCGTGACCGTGAACGCTCGTTTCAAATCCATGCCGGCCCCGAATGCGCCGCCGCGCCAATGGATGCGCGCGAACGCCATCCGGTATTTCGAATATTTTAGGCGCAAGCCGAGATCCACGGCGCTGGCGATATGGCGGCAGTCGTTTCGGCTAGGTGTCGGCACTCTGGTCTTTGTCGCGATCATCGCGGCGACGATGACCGCCCTCGACGCGCCCGCCATCACCGCCGCGCGGCGCGTGCCCGAGTGGCTGATCCTGACGTTCGACTACGTCACCGATTTCGGCAAGTCCTTCTGGTTCCTGGTCCCGATCGCGCTCGCGCTGGCCGCGCTTGCGCTACTGGCCTCGCCAACGCTTCCGCGCATGTCTCAGCGTCTGCTTGCGGCCATCGCGGTGCGGCTCGGCTTTCTGTTGCTTGCGATCGGTCTGCCGGGGCTGTTCTTCAGTATCGCCAAGCGCCTGGTTGGACGCGCCCGCCCGCTGGTGGAGGGAAGCACCGGTCCATTCAGTTACCGGCCGCTGGGCTGGAGCGTCGAATATGCAAGCCTGCCGTCGGGTCATTCGATCGACGCATTCGCGGCTGCCGCGGCGATCGGCGCGCTGTGGCCCTGGACCAGGCCTTTCATGTGGACTTATGCCGTCGCCATTGCCGTAAGCCGGGTCGTGCTCACGGCGCATTTTCCGAGCGACGTCATGGTGGGCGCCGTCGCCGGCGTGGTCGGGGTCCTGCTAGTGCGCGACTGGTTCGCCTCGCGCGGCCTTGCCTTCGTGCTCCGCCCGGATGGCACGGTTCGGCGCCTGCCCGGGCCTTCGCTCGCCCGGATCAAAAGGGTTGCCCGTCAGCTTGTCGCCCCATAAGAAGCTCGCGCCATCCGCGGAGAGGCGTGCGGCTCCGTCGCAGTCATATCGGGCATACCATGAACGAAACGTTCGCAAGCGCGGACCCGCCTGCCGTCTCGGTTGTCGTTCCGGTGCGGAACGAAGCCGGCAATCTGGCGCCGCTGATTGACGAGATCGCAGCCGCGCTGGGCAAGGGACCCGCCTTCGAGGTGATCTACGTCAACGATGGTTCGAACGACCGCACCGAGGCTGAATTGACGCAGCTGATGACGAGCCGCCCATGGCTGCGGCAGATCAAGCACCAGGTGTCATGCGGACAATCGGCTGCGGTGTCTACCGGCGTGCGTCATGCCAGGGCGAACGTCGTCGTCACCCTCGATGGTGACGGCCAAAACAATCCGGCTTTCATTCCGGCGTTGTTCAAGGCGCTGGCCGCAGGAGGACCGCGCGTGGGGCTGGTTGCCGGGCAGCGCGTCGGCCGACAGGCGACAGGCTTCAAAAAGTTTCAATCGCGGCTGGCGAATGGCGTGCGCGCCGCAGTGCTGCGCGACGGCACCCGCGATACCGGATGCGGCCTCAAGGCGTTCCACCGCGAGCTGTTTCTTGCGCTGCCTTATTTTGACGGCTTGCATCGGTTTCTTCCGGCGCTGGCGCGGCGCGAAGGCTATGAGGTCGCCTACGTTGACGTGGTCGACCGCCCACGTCACTCCGGCACGTCGAACTACGGCATGTGGGATCGGCTTTGGATCGGCATCCTCGATCTTATGGGCGTGTGGTGGCTCATCCGCCGCCGGCGTCGCGTGCCACAAGTCCTGGAGGTGAAACGGAATGCTGATTGATCTCTCCCAGGCGGTCGGCAACTACTTGCACGACGTCTTCGTGGCCAAGTTCCAATGGTGGGTGCTGCTCGGTTACATCGCCCAGATCATGTTCACCATGCGTTTCGTGGTGCAGTGGGTCGCGTCCGAGCGCGCGGGCAAAATGGTCATGCCCATCGCCTTCTGGTTCTTCTCGATCGGGGGCGGCGTGCTGCTGTTCGCTTATGCGCTCTATGTCCGCGACCCGGTTTTCATCTTGGGACAGGGATTTGGAGTGTTCGTCTACACGCGCAATCTCTATTTTGAATTGCGCGATCGCCGCCGCGCGATTGCTTGACGTGGACGGAGGTCCTCATCCGCAATGAGCGAGACCCAGGTTGCCGCGTGGGTGCGTGGTGCTATGCTCCCGCGACGAAACGGGCGCTTCTTTCTCGTGCCACATCCGGGAGGCACCGATGACGCTGAGTGTCGCAACCACATCCGTACGTCGTGCTGCGGGTCCGGTCGACGTAATTCCGACCGGTTCTGCGCTCGGTGCCGAGGTGAGGGGCGTTGACCTCAGGCATCTCGACGAGCCTGCTTTCGCGCACCTCATGCGGGCCTGGCACGACCATTCGGTGCTGCTGATCCGCGGTCAGCAACTCACCGACCAAGATCTGATCGCTTTCAGCCGCCGCCTTGGCGATCTTGACTGGGCCCCTATCCAGGAAACCGGGCGCCGGTTCGTGGAAGGCCTGCCGGAGATCTATATCGTCTCCAACGTCAAGGTGAACGGCGAGCCGATCGGCAGCCTCGGCGATGGCGAAGCGGTGTGGCACACCGACATGTCCTATCTCGATGTCCCGCCGAAGGCGAGCATGCTCTATGCGCTGGAGGTGCCGCCTACCGGGGGCAATACCTCGTTCTGCACCATGTACGGTGTCTACGAGGCATTGCCGACGCAATTGAAGGAGCGCATCGCAGGCCTCAAGATCAAGCACGATGGCACCTACAACAGCGGCGGCTATGTGCGCCAGGGCGTCACGCCCACCGATGATCCGCTGACGTCACCGGGTGCGATCCACCCGCTGGTGTGCAGACATCCCGACACCGGCCGGTGCATGCTTTATCTCGGGCGACGCCGCAACGCCTATCTGGTCGGGCTTGAACTCGCCGAATCCGAGGCGTTGCTCAACGAGCTCTGGAGATTCGTCGACCGGCCGGAATTCGCCTGGGAACATGTGTGGCGCGTGGGCGATCTCGTGCTGTGGGACAATCGCTGCACCATGCACCGGCGCGACGCCTTCGATCCGGGTAGCCGCCGGGTCATGCATCGCACCCAGGTCAAGGGCGAGCAGCGCCCCGCCTGAACCTGCGAGCGAGGCACCCATGAGGCTTCCTCGCCGGCAATTTCTACACCTCGCCTCCGCTGCGGTCGTCGTCCAGGCGGCGCCGGAGTTCGCCTCGGCGCAAAGCTATCCCGATCGCCCGGTGCGCATGATCGTTCCCTACGCGCCGGGCGGGCCGACTGATGTGATCACGCGCTTGCTCGCGCAAAGGCTGACGGAGCATCTTGGAAAGCAGTTTTTCGTCGAGAACGTGGGCGGCGGCGGCGGCAATATTGGTATGGGTCGAGCAGCCAAAGCAGCGCCCGACGGCTACACGCTGCTGGTCGTCAATCCCAGCTACGTGATCAATCCGACGCTCTACGACAAGGTCCCCTATGAATTCGAAAAGGACTTCGATCCGGTCACGCTCGCGGTCGCCACGACTTTGGTGCTCACGGTCCACCCGTCCGTTCCGGCGCGAACGGTCGACGAACTGGTTGCGCTGATCAAGGCACACCCGGGCAAGTACAGCTACGCCTCGCCCGGGACGGGAACGCCGGGACACCTGGTCGGCGAACAGTTCCGGCTGTCGCTCGGCCTCGACCTCGTCCACGTTCCGTTCAACAGCGCAGGCCTGGCGGTTGGCGCCTCGGTGGCCGGCCATACGCCGATCTGCTTCGCCTCGCCATCGCCGGCAGCGCAGCAGGTCATCGAGGGCAGATTGCGCGGGCTCGCGGTGACGAGCAAGTCGCGCTCGCAGGCGCTGCCCGAGGTACCCACGATGGCGGAGGCAGGCTATCCGAATATCGCCGGCGACAACTGGCAGGCCGTCGTCGTTCCCGCCGGAACGCCGCGCGACGTGGTTGCGTTCCTTCACCGCGAGATCATCAAGATCATCGCGCTTCCCGACATCCAGGAGCGGCTGGCTGCGCTGGGCTTCGAACCGGTGGCCAGCGCTCCCGAGGAGTTCGCCCGGCGAGCACGGGCAGAATCCGAGACCTGGGCGCGCGTCATCCGGGCTTCCAATATCAAAGCGCA
>DASSJW010000912.1:0-2453 GCA_035690995.1 Xanthobacteraceae bacterium | reverse complement strand
ACGGCAAGCCCATCCGGGCGACCGGCGACCGCCAATCGTCCGCGCGTGATGGTCCAGTTCATCTCGGCATTGGACAGCAGCTGCGGCAGCGGATTGTCGCGCTTGCCGACGAGATTGCGCGGGGCCGCCGCCTCCATCGCGTCGCGGATGGCGGAGAGCGTGATGGTTGCCGGCGTCACGATGACGGAGCTGCGGGCGACCGGGGCGAGCGGCGGCACCTCGACCAGCGCCGGTCGCAGGTCCTTGGGACTCGACCAAAGCCGGGCGTATGCCCAGACCGCGCCGCCCAATATGATGACGGCAATCAGCCCGCCGATGACGATCTTGCCCCATGGCCGATGCATGGCGATCATCCCCTGTGAGTCGCGGAGGAATTTTAGTTGGGCGTCGATCGTGGTGGCAGCAAGGCAGGGCGCGAACCGGGTAAGCGCGCGGGATACTGTTTTTCCGCTGGTTAATGACCGCCGGCGACGACGGTTTTTCCCGGCCACTTGCAGAGGTCGGCAATCAAGCACCGCTCGCACAGCGGGCGACGCGCAACGCAGATATAGCGGCCGTGCAGAATCAGCCAATGGTGGGCATGAAGCCGGTACTTCGGTGGCACCGCCTCATTGAGCTTCATCTCGACCTCGAGCGGCGTCTTGCCAGTCGCCATGCCGGTCCGGTTACCTACGCGGAAGATGTGGGTATCGACCGCAATCGTGGGTTCGCCGAAGGCGATGTTGAGAACGACGTTGGCGGTCTTGCGGCCGACGCCGGGCAACGCCTCCAGCGCCTCGCGCACGCGCGGGACCTCGCCGCCGTGCTCCTCGACGAGCTTCCGCGACAGCGCCACCACGTTCTTCGCCTTGGTGCGAAACAGGCCGATGGTCTTGATCAGATCCTGCACGCGCGCCTCGCCCAATGCCGCCATCTTCTGCGGGGTATCGGCGGCCGCGAACAGCGCCGGCGTCGCCTTATTGACCCCGGCATCGGTCGCCTGCGCGGAGAGCACCACCGCCACCAGCAGAGTGAACGGATTGATGTGCTTGAGCTCACCCTTGGGCTCGGGCATGGCGTCTTGGAAGCGCCGGAACGCTTCCTCGATGTCCGCCGATGTCCATTGCGGCAGCGCGCCGGCGGCGGCTTTCCTGTCGGCCGCCACCCGCCTGCCCGGAGCTTTCACCCGCGCCTTGCTCCCGCGCGCCGCGCGCAGGCCCTGCGCCGTTCTCCGCGGCACCTTTCGGGCGACCCTTCGTGCCACCCTGCGTGGTGTCTTGCGCGCCATAGTTCCGGTATAATGACGGCCATGGCAGCGGACAACGACCGGACCCAGGAACCCACGATCTTTTCGGCGGTGCTGACCCCGCACCGCTCGCTCAGCCGCAAGGGCTTCCTGATATTGATGACGGTGCTGGGCCTGATCAGCTTCGCCACCGGGATGGCGTTCCTCCTGGCCGGGGCGTGGCCGGTATTCGGCTTCTGCGGACTCGACGTCCTGTTGATCTACGGGGCCTTCCAGGTGAGCTATCGCCGCGCCAAGGCCTACGAGCAGGTAACCGTCACCCCCTCCGAACTGACCGTGCGTAAGGTGAGCCACCAGGGCCGCATCAGCGAGTGGACGCTCAATCCGCTCTGGGTGAAGCTTGATCGAGTCGTGCACGCCGAATTCGGCATCGAAAGGCTGTTCCTCGTGTCGCATGGGCGACGGCTGGCGATCGCCGGTTGTCTCGGGCCGCAGGAAAAGGAGAGCTTCGCGCTGGCGCTCTCGGCGGCGCTCGGCGAGGCCAAGCGCGGGCCGACCCGGACGGTGTTCAACTAACCCTGATCCGGCAGAAAACGGGTGGGCGGGGCGGCCTCCGCGCCCTAGATGGGGGAGAGCAAATGATGGAGACATCCATGCTCTCACCCGATCGCGTCCACAATATCGATCCGCTCAGCCGCGATGCCGCCGACTACGAGATCGTGCGCCGCGCCATCGCGTTCGTGTCCGAGCGCTGGCGGGCGCAGCCGGAGATCGAGGCGATCGCGGCAGCGTCCGGCGTCAGCGCCGGTGATCTTCACCATCTGTTTCGCCGCTGGGCCGGGATCACGCCCAAGGCCTTCCTGCAGGCACTCACCCTCGACCATGCCCGCCGGCTGCTGCGGGATTCCGCCAGCGTGCTTGACGCCTCGTTCGAAGTCGGTCTGTCCGGACCGGGGCGGTTGCATGATCTCTTCGTCACCCACGAAGCGATGTCGCCGGGGGAATGGAAATCAGGCGGCGACGGGCTGACCATGTCCTACGGGTTTCACCGGTCTCCGTTCGGCACCGCGCTGGTGATGACGACCGAGCGCGGGCTTGCCGGATTGGCGTTCGCCGATCCCGGCGAGGAGCATGCCGCGCTTGCCGACATGCGACGCCGGTGGCCGAAGGCCGACGTCGTGGAGCAAGGCGCAAACACGGCGTCCCTCGCGCGGCGCATCTTCGACAT
>DASSJW010000911.1:0-2525 GCA_035690995.1 Xanthobacteraceae bacterium | reverse complement strand
GACGAGCTCGTGCGGCAGGGTAAAGTCCGCTACATCGGCTGCTCGAACCTTTCGCCACAGCAGGTGATCGCGGCGCAGGACACCGCGAGCCGGCACGGCCTCGCGGCCTTCGTCTCCTGTCAGGACGAGTACAGCCTGCTGGTGCGCGACATCGAGCGCGAGCTTCTTCCGCTGGCGAAGGCGCGCGGATTGGGCATCCTGCCCTACTTTCCGCTCGCCAGCGGCCTCCTCACCGGGAAGTACCGGCGCGGCGCGCCAATGCCGCCGGGCTCGCGGCTGGCGAAGAACCAGCGCCACGCGCAGGAGTTCATCAGCGAGCGCAACTGGCGCATCATCGGCGCGCTCGAAGCATTTGCCGCCCGGCGCCACCGCACCATGCTCGAACTCGCGTTCGGCTGGCTGCTGCGCGATCCCGTGGTGGCGAGCGTCATCGCCGGGGCCACCTCGCCGGAGCAGATCGAGCAGAACGTCCGCGCCGCGGACTGGACGCCTTCGGAGGAGGAGCTGGCCGAACTCGACCGGATCACGGCGTAGGACGAAACAGCCGGACGCGCGAGCAGAGGGCATGCGGCTCTAGCGTGAAGCGCAATGAGGTCGCGGCGCGTCATGGGCACGCCGCCGGCCATGCCGCGCTCGGCAGCTCAGTGCTGCCCGACCTTGCGGCGACCGAGATACCTTCCGAGGTTGGCGAGGTTGGCCCGAATCGCCGGCTCGTCGACCGTGTGGGGATCGAAGTCCGGGTCATCCCACTCGATCATGCCCTCGTGGTGCAGGTGTTCGGGATCGGCGATCGCCTGCAGAAACGTCTCGTAGCCGATCGGTCCGCCGATATCCGCGGGGGGACAGCGGCCCTGCGCGCTCACGAGGCGGGGATAGCTGACGCCGGGCGCGGTCGCCTCCGTGCTCTCCAACGCCACCGTGTGCGCCCAATCCTCTCCGTATACGTAGTCGTAGCGAAACGTGTCGGCGAGCGCCAACAGGTCCGCCAGCGTTGCCGTCTCCGCCGACAGCGGCGACGATTCCGGATCGTCGCGGTCGAGCAGGCCCCAGGCGTTTTCACCGACGCGGAATTCGAACGGATGGCAGTTCTGCCAGCCGAGCGCGATCTGCAGCACGAAATGAAGATCGTCGAGTCGGATGGTGACCGGCACCTCGACGCGGCGGATCACCGCCGGCACGACCTCGTCGATCTCGACGCGCAGGCGCGCGATCTCGGCCATTGGTTCCTCACATGCCCGCGGCACACGATATGTGGCGCCGCACGCCGGAACAGTCCGACCTGCGGCGCCACGTCCGGCAACGACACGATACACCGATTGCCGGCAGAACGTTTTATTCCGCTGCTTGCTGGAACGTCAGCATGTCCTCGCGCGGCTCCAAATCTACGATCCGCCCGTCCTTGATCACCCAGGAGAGGTGCTTGCCGCCCTGCAACACCGTGATGTCGGCAATGGGATCCTTGTTGAGCACGATCAAGTCGGCGAGCTTGCCGGGCGCGAGCTCACCGACCTGTCCCTCGAGGCCGACCGCATAGGCGTTGTCGCGGGTCGCCGCGACGATGGCCTCCATCGGGGTGTAGCCGCCGTATTTGACGAAGATCTCGAGCTCCTTGGCGTGCAGCTCGCCATAGTGCGTGAACGTGTTGTTGCCGGTGTCGGTCCCGACCAGCAGCTTGATGCCAAGCTTGCGCGCCTTGTGCATGAGCTCGCACAGCAGATCGAAGTGCCGCTTCATGCGATTGATGTCGAGCTGTACCTGCTCGGCGCCGACCCTCTGGCCGAGCTCCACCACGACCGCCAGGAATGTCGCGGTGGGAATGATCGGCATGCCGCCCTTGGCCACCGCCTCGAGATCGCGGTCGGTGGCGAGATCGGCATGGATGATCCAATCGACGCCGGCCTCGGCGGCGGCGCGCGTCGAGCCCGCCCCGCGGGAGTGAATCCCGACGCGCAGGTTGCGCCGATGCGCCTCGCCGACGACGGCGGCGATCTCGTCCTTCGCCAGCATCTGTGACTCGCCGCCACGGCTGTCCGCCATCTTGATGAAATTGACGCCGTGCTTGCCTTGCCGGCGCACCTCGGTGACCATCTCGTCGGCGGTGTTGCAGAGCTTGCCGATGGAATGATCGGGGGTGCCCTCCCACGACGGCTCGTCGTCCTCGATGCAGCCATAGGTGACGATCATGCGGCCGGCGACGTACATGCGCGGCCCTTCCATCAGGCCGAGCTTGATGGCGTCGCGCACGCCGACGTCGGTGAACCATGTGCCGCCCGGCACCGAAATGCTGGTGACGCCGGAGCGCAGCACCTTCTGCACGCTGCGCGCGGATTTCAACGTGGAAAATTCCGGCCGCGTCGTGCCTTTGCCTTTGCCCTCGCCCTTGATCAGCGGATAGCCGTAGGAGACGTGGCAGTGCGCGTCGATCAGGCCGGGCATGATCCACTGCCCGCCGGCATCGATCACCTCCACGGCCCTGCGATCCTCGAGCTGCACGTCCGGCGGCAGGGCGCCGACGCTCTTGATCC
>DASSJW010000910.1:0-2913 GCA_035690995.1 Xanthobacteraceae bacterium | reverse complement strand
GTGAGCGTCGCCTCCGAGCAGACCTTGTTTGCCATCGGCGACGGTCCGCCCACGGTGCCGCTGGTGCAGGCGGGAAAGATCCGCCCCTTGGCGGTGACCGGGGCGGAGCGCTCGCTGGAATTGCCCGACGTCCCGACCATGGCCGAGCTCGGACTGCCGCAGGTGAGCGTGCGGCTGTGGAGCGGCCTGTTCGTTTCGGGAATGACACCGCCCGCGATCAAGGCGAAGCTCGAAGCGGCGGTGCGCCGCGCGCTCGCGGATGCCGGCGTGCGCGACAAGCTCAAGGCGATGGCGACCGATCCCGGCGGCATGTCGGGCGAAGAGTTCGCCCGCGTGATCGAGGACGATATCAGACTTTTCACCGAGGTCTCCAAGGCGGCGAACCTGAAATTCGCGGAGTAGGGTTTCGCTGCGAGGGCGCACGACCGCGACGGTCTGATGACTGCATGTTCGCTTGCGCGCCCGTGACGGCAGCGAGCGTATGCGACGGAAGTCCAAGGGCGACCGCGCGAAAATGGCTTCCGCCGCGGCCGTCCTGTGCTAGGAGAGGGGCGGGGGCGATGCCTGTCCCTCGGAGGGCATCGTGCAGCTTATGTTCTACTACGTCGGCTTCATGGCGGCCGGCGACGTCGCCGACTATCTCATCGGGCTCGTGGTCGAGCGGCTGTGGCCGCAGGCGAGCCTGGTGATCTTTCTGGCGCTGTATTTTCTGTTTCTGTGGATTGCCTGGCTGCTGGCGGTGCGGGTCACCCGTCCGGCGGGCGGCGAGCAGGTGGCGCGCTGATTCTTCCGCCGCGTTCGTCACTCGATCCTGCATGCACCGTTGTCATGGCCGCATCGTACGGCCATGACCAGGGCGTGCCTGTTCAGCCTCTGGTTTTAGAGCTGCTCCACGGGGGTTGAATCGACCCGCCGTCATTGCACGGCGCGCCGAAGGCTCCCTCGCTTCGCTCGGTCCCCGGAATGACGACCGAGCGATTGGCGCAGATCGATCGAAGAAGCTTTAGTCGAGCGGCTCCAGCTTGATGATCGAGGCGCCATGGTTGTTGCCGACCCAGAACGTCACCGGCGTGGTTGAGTTGTCGACGAACACGCGGCGGATGTTGGTCGAACGCGGCAGCAGGTATTCGGTGAAGTCGCCGCTCTTGGTATTGAGCCGCACCACCCGGTCGTTGAGCATGGATCCGGTCCAGGCTTCCTCGTTCTTGTCGAGGGTGACGTCGTAGGGATTGGTCCAGCGCGTCGGCATCGACCACTCCGTGAATTTCTCCATCTTGGTGTCGAACATGCCGATCTTGTCGCCGCGATATTCGCCGAACCAGAGCCGGTCCTGCGCATCCATCTGGCCGCGGCGCAGCGCCGGGCTCGGCGTGAGGATGGCGAACAGCTTGATCTCGCCGGTCTTGGCGTCGATGCGGCCGATATGCTTCTGGCGGAAGTCGGTGAAATAGACGTTGTTCTTGGAGTCCGGCACCACGTCGTAGATGTTGTGCGGCTCGCCCTTGGGCGCGTCCTTGAACGGCTCCCAGGTCTCGATCTGGCCGGTGGCGAGATCGAGGCGATGGACGCCGGCAAAGCCGTTGTTCTGCGACCAGACCTTGCCGTCGACGTGCGAGCTCTGCGGGCTCACCATGTTCACCTGCGCGGCGTCGATGTTCTGCTCGGGCGGCAGCGGGAAGTACTTGAACGCCTCGGCCTTGCGATCGAACTTCACCATCGTGGCCTGATACATGTTGCCGAGCCACAGATCGCCGGCCTTGTCGGTGCGCAGCCCGAGGAAGCCGGTGGGGAAGCCGGGCTTGTGCAGCGGGACGGGATACTCGGTGGCCTTGCCGGTCTTGGGATCGAGGCGGCCCAGGAACTGCTCGCCGAAGCTTGAATACCAGGCGATGCCGTCGGCATCGACCACCACGTCATGCGGCTGGATGGTCTCGCGCGGCAGGTCATATTCGGTGATGATCACGCGCGTGCTGCGGCCTTTCGGGCGGGGCAGGGGCTTGAGCGCGTAGTTCCACTGCGATCCCGAGCTCAGATTGACGCTGCCGAGAAAGTCGGCCATGGCGCGATAGACCTGGACGCGCTGGTCTCCGCGTTCTTCCATCCGCCGCTCGCCGCGGCGCAGCTGCGGTGCGGCCGGAATGCTCTGGTTCACGTAGCCCTGCATGCGCGGCAGCGTGACGTGGATGAAATCGTCGGGCGTGTGGGTCGAGCGCGCCACCCGCTCGAGCGTGTGGCAGCCCACGCAGCCCAGCATCGCGTTCTTCTGCTGGTCGTTGCCGGGGAAGCTCGCGAGCCATTCCCCGTTCGAGAGCTGGGCGGCGAGATCTTCGGTCTTGCGCAGCTTCAGGTCCTGCTTCGCCGGCTGTTGCGCAGCCACGCTTACGTTGGCGGGACGATCGAGGTCATAGCCGACCGCCCGGATGCGCAATGAATATTGCCCGGGCTCGAGCTTGGCGGCGGGAAAGCTGTAATTGCCCTGCGCGTCGCTGACGACGGTGATCGTGACGGTGGAGCCGGCCTTCTTGGCGCTGACCAGCACGCCCTCCATCGCGCCTTCCTCGGCCGACGTGACCTGTCCGGTGAGGGCGGCGGGCGTCTGCGCCGATGCCGGCAGGATCCCGGCGCCGGCAAGCGCGAAGGCGAAACCAGCCGCGATCAGAATCTTGTTGTTCATGCGCATCGTTCCTTCCCGAAATAAGGTGCTGTGCCGGCGCCACGCACCCCTTGTTGTTGCGCGGGCATTTCACCCTTTATCGTTGCGCAATTCAATCGGCCTGCGGCGCGGTCCACTGGCGACGCGCCGGCCGCCTTGCCGCCGGTATTCTTTCAGCGGGAGTCAGATCATCTGCCCGGCGCGGAACAGCTCGTGCGGCGTGCGATGGAGCGATTCGAATCCGGTCTTGGTCACCCGCA
>DASSJW010000909.1:0-4067 GCA_035690995.1 Xanthobacteraceae bacterium | reverse complement strand
GGATGCGGAGAAAGCTATCGGCCGAGATCATCGCTCAAAGCCATCGTTTAAAGCCATCGTTTAAAGCCATCGTTTAAAGCCATCGTTCAGGGTCATCGTCAAAAGTCATCGTCAAAGCTTCGTCGTTGAACGCCGTGTGTCGGATACGTTGCAATCGACGTGTGATGAAGCGTCACGCCGGGCGCCTGCCCCCTAGCCCGTCTGCGCGCCGGTTGCAAAGATCGGAGGGAATGCGAGGATGCCTCGTGCTGCGCATGCGCGGCGGCCGGAAGCGCTGGAGGAATGATGTCGATGCGCAGGATGTCCACTCTGCTCGTCGTGTGCGGCGCGCTTGCGGCAGCGGGACCTGCGGTTGCGCAGAGCTATCCGGCCAGGCCGATCACGCTCGTCGTGCCGTTCGCGCCGGGCGGCAGCGCCAGCACCGCGGCGCGCAGCGTCGCCGACAAGATGAGCGAGACGCTCGGCCAGCAGATCGTGATCGACAATCGCGGCGGCGCCGGCGGCACGGTGGCGACCCGGGCGGTCGCCAAGGCCCCGCCCGACGGCTACACGCTGCTGGTGGTCACCAGCGCGACGGTCGGGACGTCGCCCAGCCTGTTTCAGAACCTCGGCTACGACCCGCGCAAGGACTTCGCGCCGATCGGGCTGATCGCGGCCACCCCGAACCTGATCGCGGTGCATCCGACCTTTCCCGCCCGTTCGCTGGCGGAACTGATCAAGATCGGCAAAGAGGCCACGACGCCGATTCCCTATGGCTCGCCCGGCACCGGCACGCTCAACCACCTCACAGTCGAGCTCCTGGCCTACCGGACCGGCATGAAGGTCGCCCATGTTCCGTACAAGGGCGCGGGGCCGGCGCTCAACGACCTGCTGGGCGGTCATATCAATGTGCTGATCAGCGCGATCCCGAACGCCCACAGCCACATCGTCGCCGGCACCATTCACGGGCTCGCGGTGACCGGCGCGAAACGTTCGGCGCTGATCCCTGACGTCCCGACCTTCGCGGAGGCCGGCCTTCCCGGCTACGACGTGCCGCTGCGATGGGGCCTTGCCGCGCCGGCGGGCACGCCCCGCCCCATCATCGACAAGCTCAATGCCGCGCTCAACGCCGCGCTTGCGACCGACGAGGTGCGCCAGCGGCTGGCGATCGAGGGCGCCGAGCCGCAGCCGACCACGCCCGAGGAATATGCCGCCATCATCGACCGCGAAGTGGCGATGTGGTCGGACTTGGTGAAGGCCGCGGGGATCAAGCCGGAATGAGGTGAACTCGAGTCGCGTGCACGACCAAAAGACAAATCAAGACCAAACCAACATAAGACCCAAGCAAAGGTCGACCGTGAGGAAACGCCCGAATGCCAAAACTCAGCAGTTTACGTAGCGGCGCCGTTGCGGCGGCGGTGCTGGCCGTACTCGCCCTGGCGGCAGCGCCCGCCGTCGCGCAGGATTATCCCAACCGGCCGATCACGCTGATCGTGCCGTTCCCGCCCGGCGGCAGCACCACCATCGTCGGACGCATTGTTGCCGACAAGATGAGCGAGGTGCTCGGCCAGTCGATCGTAGTCGACAACCGCGGTGGCGCCGGCGGCACCATCGGCAGCCGCGCGGTCGCGAAAAGCGCCCCCGACGGCTACACCATCCTGCTCGGATATACCGGCACGCTGGCCATCGGGCCGAGCCTTTATGGCAATGTCGGCTACGACCCCCGCACCGATTTCGAGCCGATCGGCCGCATCGGCACGGCCCCGAACACCCTGGTGGTGCATCCCTCGTTTCCCGTGCACTCGGTGCCCGAGCTGATCGCCTTTGCCAAGGCCAATCCCGGCAAGGTCAATTTCGGCCCGGCCGGCATCGGCACGGTCAGCCACGTCTGCGGGGAATACTTCGCCAACGTCGCGGGCGTGAAGATCACCCACGTGCCGTACAAGGGAACCGGGCCGGCGATCATCGACCTGCTCGGCGGCCATATTCCGATGGCGTTCGCGCCGGTCCCCGCCACGCACGAGAACGCCAAGACCGGCAGGCTGCGCATGCTCGCGGTGACCAGCGCAGTGCGCTCGACCTTGCTGCCGGAGGTGCCGACGATCGCGGAGGCCGCGCTGCCGGGGTTCGAGGCAGTGCTGCGCTACGGCCTGGTCGCGCCTCCCGGCACGCCGCGGCCGATCATCGAGAAGCTCAACGCCGCGCTCAACGCGGTGCTGACGAGCGCGGACGTGCGGGGCCGACTCGCCATCGAAGGCGCCGAGCCGCTGCCGTCGACGCCGGCGGAATACGGCGCCGACATCGACCGCGAAGAAACCCAGTGGTCGAAGGTCGTGAAGGCCTCCGGCGCCAAGGCGGAGTAGCAGCACGGCGCAGAAAGACGGAGCAGATATGGGCGCCAGATCCTATCGGTGCGCGACATTGATGGCGCTCATCGCCGCCATCGGCGCCGGCGCGGCACCCGCGGCGGCGCAGCCCTATCCGAGCCGTCCCATCACGCTGGTGGTGCCATTCCCGCCCGGCGGCAGCGCGACCATCATCGCGCGGATCATCGCCGACAAGCTGAGCGACGCGCTCGGCCAGCAGATCGTGGTCGACAATCGCGGCGGCGCCGGCGGCTCGATCGCCGCCCGCCAGGTCGCGAAGAGCGCACCCGACGGCACGACGCTCCTGCTCGCCTTCACCGGAACGCTCGCCGTCAGTCCGTTGATCTTTCCGAATGTCGGCTACGATCCGCGCAAGGATTTCGCCGCCATCGGCCTCATCGGGATGGCGCCGAGCGTGCTTGCGGTGAATCCTTCGCTACCCGCCCATTCGGTCGCCGACCTGATCAGGATCGCCAAGGCGGCGCCGGGGCAGATCCAATACGGCTCGCCCGGTATCGGCACGACCAACCATCTCGCCGGCGAGCTGCTCGCGGCGATGGCCGGCATCAAGATCACCCATATTCCTTATAAAGGGACCGGGCCGGCCATCACCGATCTTCTCGGCGGTCACATCACGATGATGTTCGCACCGATCCCGGCGGCGCACGGCAACGTCTCCGCCGGCATGCTGCGGGCGCTCGGCGTGACCAGCCTGAAACGCTCGAACCTCTGGCCCGATATTCCGACCGTCGCCGAGGCCGGGCTGCCCGGCTTCGAGGTGGTGCAGCGGTCGACGCTGCTCGCGCCCGCGGGCACGCCGCGCGCCGTCATCGAGCGGCTCAACAGGGAGCTCAACGCCGTGCTCGCCACCGACGAGGTGAGAAAACGGCTTGCGGTCGAAGGCGGCGAGCCGGTGCCGGGCGCGCCCGAGGAATACGCGGCCGATATCGACCGCGAGGAGGCACGATGGTCGAAGCTCGTCGCGGCCATCGGCCTCAAGGGTGAATGAAAGGCGATGGCGATGTCGACTTTGACCAGGAGCATTGCGGTCTTCACGGCGCTGCTCGCGCTCATGCCGGTCACGGCGCGGGCGCAGGCCTATCCGAACCGGCCGATCACGCTGGTCATTCCGCTGCCGCCGGGCGGCACCAACGACATGATGGCGCGCGCCGTCGCCGACAAGCTCGGCGCGGCGCTCGGCCAGCAGGTGGTGATCGAAAACCGCGCCGCGGGCGGCAGCGGCACCGTCGGCACCCGCCAGGTCGCGAAAAGCGCGCCCGACGGCTACACGCTGCTGCTGGGATACACCTCGACGCTGGCCACCGCCCCGAGCATGCATCGCAACCTGGGCTATGATCCGCGCAAGGACTTCGCACCCATCGGCCTCATTGCGGTGGCGCCGGCGCTGCTGCTGGTGCATCCGAGCGTGCAGGTCGGCAACGTGAGCGACCTGATCGCGATGCTGAAACATGCCAACCCGCCGTTCCAGGTCGGCACCCCCGGCGTTGGCACGGTAAACCATCTGGCATCGGTGCTGTTCGCGCAGCAGGCCGGCGTCGACGTGCAGCAGATCCCCTACAAGGGTTCCAATCCGCTGATCACCGATCTCGCCGGCGGCCACGTCAAGGTCGGCTTCAATCCGATCCCGGTGTCGCGCGCCGCACTCGAGGGCGGCTTGATCCGGGCGCTGGCCGGCACCTCGCTGAAACGCTCCACGTTGTT
>DASSJW010000908.1:0-7653 GCA_035690995.1 Xanthobacteraceae bacterium | reverse complement strand
CGGCCCATGGGCTGCGGGACCCAGGGCCGCAATCCGCGACCCCAATTGCGGATCATATTCCCGCCGGCTCGCACCTTGGCTCACTCCCGCATGCGCATCATAAGAGCGGTGAGAGCGTCGGACGCATCTTCGCGGGCCCTGACGGAATGACCGATCCGACCTCGCTCATCTTCCCAAGCCTGGGTCCGCTCTATCAGGCGCTCGCGCCGTGGGCGGAGGTGCTGCTGCGCGCCGTGGTCGGGCTCGCGCTCGTTCCACATGGGCTGCGCAACACGTTCGGAATGTGGCCGAGCACGGGGGTGCGGTCGCACAATCTTGCGGAATTGGCGCAGCAGCTCGACAACGACGGATATAGACCGGGAAAACTCTGGGCATGGGCGATCTCGCTCACCCAATTGATCGGCGGCCCGTTGCTCGCGCTCGGACTGTTCACCCGCCCCGCCGCGCTCGCGATCGTCATATTTCTCGTCGTCTCCAATTATGAGCGCTGGCGCGTGGGCGGGTATTTCTGGAACAAGACCGGCCTTGAATACACGCTGATGTGGACGGTGGCCGCGCTGTATTTCTTGGTGCACGGTGGCGGCGCGATCTCGGTCGACCATCTTCTGATCGGACACGAATTCTGACCGGCAGGCGTCGCCGTCGTGCGGCTGGAATCGGTCGGCCGACGTCACTACCATGCGCGGAGCAAACGAAGGCAGCGTCCACACGCCTCACGTGGCCGGCCGGACAAAGGGAGGTCCTTAAATGAACATCCATGCCCGAGTCACGACCGGCCTGCCCGCGATGTCCTCCGAGGAGTGGGAGGCGCGCGTTGACCTTGCGGCGGTATACCGTCTGGTCGCTCACCACGGCTGGGATGACGTCATTTACAACCATTGCTCTATGCGGGTGCCGGGCGAAGACCGGAAATTCTTGATGAAGCGGCATGAGCTGTTGTGGACCGAGGTCACCGCCTCCAATCTCGTCAAGGTCGACATGGACGAGGACCTCGACGAGCGTGCCGGCGTCAATCGGCCCGGCTTCACCCTGCACGGCGGGGTCTTGCGCGGCCGGGCCGACGTCAACTGCGCGGTGCATGTGCACACCCGAACCGGAATGGCGATCGCCGGCCTCAAGGGCGGGCTGAAGATGATCTCGCAGGAGGCGGTGCGCTTTCATGACCGCGTCGGCTATCATCCCTACGAAGGTATCACCGAGGATTTCGGCGAGCGTGAGCGGCTCATCGCCCATCTCGGCAACAACCGCGCCATGATCATGCACAATCACGGGGTGCTCACCGTCGGCAAGACTGCGCGGGAGGCTTTCATCCTGATGAAGCATCTGTTGGAGGCGGCGGAAATCCAGTTGGCCATGGAAGCAACCGGCGGGGAGGTGATCGAGATCCCGCCCGACATCTGCCGGAAGACGGTCGCTCAGTACGAAAAGCACGACAGTGGCCGCGGCTCCGCCGACTGGCCGGCCTACCTTCGGCTGCTCGATCGGATCGATCCGAGCTATCGGAACTGATGGACGCCGAGGCCGCAGGAGGGCCGTGCCGAAGGCGGCATATCGCCGCCGCGCATTCCCGCAGCCCCTATGGGTGTTCTGTGCGCAGGGGCCGCAGGCCCCGCGGGGCATGGCAGGATCGAACTGTACTGGTGTAACATGCTGCGCGACCCCCGCCACTCCGTTGCGCTTGTCCGGTGAAAGGAGCTTCGATCATGCTCGATGTCGTGAAGCAAGTTGCACCCGCTATCCCCTTCGATGCGGATCGGCTCGACCGCCTGATGGATGAAGCCGGGATCGATGTCCTGCTCGTGACCTCGAAGCACAACGTGCAATATCTGCTCGGGGGCCATCGCGCCTTTTTCTTCGAGTCCATGGATGCAATGGGATTGAGCCGTTACCTGCCGGTCCTGGTCTATCCCAAGGGCGGGCGGCAGAAGGCGGCCTATTTCGGCCATCGCATGGAAGGCTTTCAGAAGGAGCACCATCCCTTCTGGGTGCCGGAATCGCAGACCAATTCGTCCGGATCGGTCGATGCCATGGAGAAGGCGATCGACTATATCCGGAAATCGGGGGTGAAAGCGCGCCGGATCGGCGCCGAGCTCGCCTTTCTGCCGGTCGATGCCGGGACCGCGCTGCGCAATGGCTTCCCCGGCGGCGAACTCGTCGACGCTCTGTTCGTGCTCGAGCGGTTGCGCGCGGTGAAGAGCCCCACGGAATTGAAGAAGCTGCGCATCGCCTCGGAGCGAGTGATCGAATCGATGCTGGCGGTGATCGCCAATCATGGCCCCGGCACGACCACGCGGGAACTGACCGAAGCACTGCGGCGAGAGGAGACCAGCCGGGGGCTTGTTTTCGATTATTGCCTGATCACGGCCGGCACGAGCCTCAACCGCGCTCCGTCGGAGCAGACATGGGGACGCGGCGACATCCTTTCCCTTGATTCCGGCGGCAACTATCACGGCTATATCGGCGACCTCTGCCGCATGGCGATCCAGGGTGAGCCGGATGCCGAACTCGAAGATTTGCTGGCCGAGATCGAAGAGGTTCAGCGGGCGTCGATGAAGCCGATCAAGGCGGGCGCCATGGGGAGCGTGATCTACGCCGCGGCCGAACCGCTCGTGCACAAGTCAAAGCATCACAACCATATGCATTTCCTCGCCCACGGCATGGGATTGGTGAGCCACGAAGCGCCGCGGCTCACCGCAACGGGACCGGTACCCTATGATGCCTATGACGCCAGCCGGCCGCTGGAAACCGGGATGGTGATTTCAGTCGAGACCACGCTGCAGCACCCGCAGCGCGGATTCATCAAACTCGAAGACACCGTGGTGGTCACCGACAACGGCTTTGACATTTACGGCGAGGGCGGGCGGGGCTGGAACCGCGGCGGCACTGCGCTGCGCGCCTGAGAGGGGCGACATCGTCGCCGTCAGCGCCGGGCATTGCGTACCCGACGCTGCGTGCCCCAGCGGTCCCACAACGAGCGGGCTCCACGCCCGCGCGGCGCGTGTGCCAACGTCCATTAGCGGGCTCGGGCAGACGCAGGGCCGAGCGCCAATACTTCAGCTGGGACGGGAGTTGAGGGGCGGCGCCAGCGGGAAGCCGGGAAGAAGGCTGCAGCGTATCAGAGCGCCGCTGGGCGTGCAGGCGAGCACGCCCAAACGCCGCGGGCCGGATTAGGGACCAGAGCCCGACGGCTCCAGGCAGACAACTCAGATGCTCAGCGCCAGCAACGCCACCGCGCCGATGCCCACGACCAGGATCACGAGTGCGACCGGGTCGTAGTCGAGCCAATGTCCGCTTTGTACACGCATGACGCACCTCGCCCTGAGAGATGGATCGCGGCCACTCTTGTCCCAATCCCACATCGAGGGTGGCTGGTGACCTGCGTCCCCATTAGTCGCGGCGTGGCGTCGAAAGGTTCAAATCTGCCGCCGCCCGCGCAGGCCCGCGCCAGCCTGTGCGGCTGCGCATATTCCGCATCAATAGATGATCGTAGATAGTTGGAAATACAGCATATTTTTGCGCGACCAAAATTACTGCATGAACCAGCCATGGCTTACCACGAGGGACTGTCCCGTCAGTGCGTTGCTCTCGAAGCTGGCGAAAAACAGCGCGGTTTCGGCAACATCGGCCACCGTGGTGAATTCGCCGTCGACCGTGTCCTTGAGCATGACCTTTTTGATCACGTCCGCCTCTGAAATACCCAGCTCTCTGGCCTGTTCCGGGATTTGTTTGTCGACCAACGGCGTCCGCACGAAACCGGGACAGATCACGTTCGCGCGCACGCCGTGCTTGGCGCCTTCTTTCGCCACCACTTTGGCGAGCCCGATCAATCCGTGCTTGGCGGTGACGTAGGGGGCCTTCAACACCGATGCCTCTTTCGAGTGCACCGACCCCATATAGATGATGCTCCCCCCGGTGCCCTGCTTGTACATGCGCTGCAGCACGGCGCGCGTCGTGAGAAATGCGCCGTCGAGATGGATGCTCAGCAGCTTCTTCCAGCTCGCAAACTCGAATTCGTCGAGCGGAGCGACGATCTGGATTCCGGCATTGCTCACCAGCACGTCGATTTTTCCGAACTGTTGGACCGTGCGTGCGACCCCGGCCTCCACCTGCCGCTCGTCGGTCACGTCCATCGCCACGGCGAGAGCTTTTTGGGGGCCGCCGAGTTCTGCTGCGGTGGCATCGGCTGCCGTCTGGTTCAGATCGGCAATGACGACGCGGGCGCCTTCGCGCGCATAGGTCCTGGCGATTTCCTTGCCGATCCCGCTGGCAGCGCCGGTCACGATGGCAACCTTGTCCTTGAGACGCATGTCACGCAACTCCTGCAGGGACGGGAGGCAAGGCCTGTTCGTGCTTCGACGACGAAGACGAATGCAGGTAGTCGTGGGCGACCTTGCCCAGGCCGAGGGTGAGATCGCAAACGAGATGCACGGCCGAGACGATCTCGAGCACCGGCAACTCCGCCACCGGTGCGAGCGCGTGAGGGACCAAAGACAGCGCCGCCGGACCTGTCCATGCTCCCGTGAGCGTGACGTCTTCGAGGTAATACTCGACCAGCTCGCAAATCCTCGCGCTGCCATCGACATGGGGAATGATCTTGAGCAGGAAGTTCGGCGTCGCCAGCGAGCCGCGGACGGCATCCAGGTCAGCGCTCTTGTGCTTGTATCCCATGGTCCCGGTGGCGACCCGAACCGGACCGTAATCGAGCGTCCCGACCAATGTGTCGATCTCGACACGCAGGCTCGGGTTGGCGAGTTTTTTTGGAAAGCCCCAAAGCTCACGGCCGCCCGCAATCGGCGGCTCGTCATTCAAAAACATGCAATGGGTGTATCCGCCTTTGCGGCCTCGAAACGTGACCGGGATCACCTGGCCGGTTTCGGTGTAGTCGCCGAAGCCGGTGGAATCCGGCATGCGGATGAACTCGTATTTGACCAGCGGTTCATCGATCTCGAGCGGCTCCGGTACGACCGCGCGCAGCTTGTCGGGATCGGTTCGATAGGTGATGACCATGAACTCGCGATTGACGAAACGATACGGCCCCGGGGGATAGGCCGGGCTTGTCAGCGGCATGGCAAATGCCCGCGCCTTGACCTCTGCTTCCTTCATGCTGCGCTCCGGTCCATGTTCTCAGGTCCGTGGTATCGGATGCTCGGTCTTAGGGGAAAGCGTCGCTCGGGCTTCTTGCCGCGCCAGCCAAGCTGGGGGAAGGGGCCGTCAGTTGCCTTGGCCGCCGCGCGGAGACCTGTCGATCTGGACGGCGTCGCGCCCCATCTGCAGGCATACGAGCACCTCGACATAGCTTGGATCGCCTCCTGTCTCCGTGGTGGCGACGCAACGCTGGCGCAGGGCGGGCGCGAATTGCGTCCACTCCTTTTCCAGTTGGTCATGCGCGCTTTTTTCGTCAGCCAGACATTGCCGCAGCGTCGTATCCAAGCTCAGGCTGTCGCCCATCTTCGCCGCGGCACGACAGGCGGGCTCCACGTTGAGGCTGGGCACCTGGTCGGCGACGGGGAAGAGCAATGTGGCGCCCAGCGCCAGGGTCATACCCGAAGGAAGCATGCGGAACCCTTTAGAAGACCATACTAGCCGAGCCGGCGCGCGTTGCTCGCGCGAGAGTTGCCCCGATATAGCAACCCGCCGCCCGCGACGGTGTCGGCGGGGCTTCGATGCAATGACGCGCTAATGCTGCCTACCGTTACTCGACCACTTGCAATTCAGTCGAATTGCGCCCGGCGCGCCCTTCGTCGTGGGGCATAGCCGGTCTTCGAACGAGGCGCAAGAATGCGTCATTGCATGGTTTCGGATGATGCTATTGCGCGGCCGTTGCTGGCGGGGGCTCGAGCTTGCAACCGTTGAGCACGGCATAATAGCCCTTGTCGCCTTTCTGAAAGCTCACGTTCGCAGTGAACACGTACGAGCCGCGCTTCGGCTCCTTGAGTTCATACACCCACCAATTCGTCACCTTGCCGGGCTGGTTGGAATATTGAGCGCAGGTGCCGTCCGGTCCGTCGATGATCGGAACGCTTTGCATCTCGTAGCGGTAGTCCTTCGGATTGGGCCAGGCGACACCAATTCCGATTTTCGGCTGCCAGTAATCCAGGGGAAACGCCTGCGAGAGATTGTTCGGACCTCCGCAGTTCGGGTATGCCGAGGCATATTCCGCATTGGCAGTGCAGATCATGACCGGCGTCGCATTGGTCCAGTCAATGCCGCCGGGCAATGCACCCCAATGGGTTTGGCAGCAGGGCTCGATCGGAACGGCCGGCCATTCCGGCGGAGTCTGTACCGATACGCTTTGGCTTCTGATGCAATAGTTCGTGGTGCAGGCATACTGCGCGTGCGCCGGCAATGTCGCGGACATGATGAGCAGGCTCACGATCAACGCCAGCCTTGAGCCGTTCAGGGCCGGATACCGGTTAGAGTTGTTCATCGACATTGTCCTCGCGCAGCCGCGCTCTTTGCCGGAGCGTTCCGCTCATGTACATTACCATATGAAAGACGCAAAGGATTGACGGACGCATCCGGCAGTCGCTCGTCCGAGCGAAACGGACGAGGGCCCCGGCATCGCCGGGTCGCAGTCGCTTCGAGTGCCACACCAGCCGGCGAGCCGAACCACTATGGATGTCAGACATTTGCTCGCCAGCCTGCTCGCCGGACTTGCTCTGACTGCGATTGATCCGGGCACCGCCGCGACGCAGGAGACCCCCGATCCCGACATGGTCGCGCGTGGCAGCTATCTCGCCCGCGCCGCCGATTGTATGCCCTGCCATACGTCCGCGCGTGACAAGACCTATGCCGGCGGACTGCGCATGAACACGCCGTTCGGCGTGATGTACTCGCCCAACATCACTCCGGATCGTGAAACCGGGATAGGGGCATGGACGTTCGATGAATTCAAGAAGGCGCTCCACTCCGGGATTCGGGCCGACGGCCGGTTCCTTTATCCCACCATGCCGTTCGACGCCTTCACCAAGATCAGCGAGGACGATCTCAAGGCGTTGTGGTCCTACATCCGCAGTCTTCCGCCCATCAAGCAACAGAACCGAGAGAACGAACTCACTTTTCCCTTCAGCATCCGGTACGGCATGTTGGTGTGGCGGACGCTGTTCTTCCGGGCGCAATGGTTCGAGCCCGACCCCGCGAAGAGCGCCCAATGGAATCGGGGTGCCTATCTGGTAGAGGCGCTCGCCCATTGCGGCGACTGTCACACCCCGCACAACTTCATGGGCGCGACAATCGCGAGCGAGCGGTTCAAGGGGGCCAAGATCGATCAGTGGTACGCACCCGACATCACCCCCGAAGCTTTGGCCAAGACCAATCGTTGGGACAAGGCCCAGCTCATCGCGTTCCTCAAGAAGGGTGCAGCCAACAACTCCACCGTATTGGGTCCGATGCAGGAGGTCGTGCACGACAGTCTGTCGTTCCTGACGCCGGACGATCTCGACGCGATGGCCACATACCTGCTCGACGTGACCAACGGGACCAGTGCGCCCGCGCTGGTTGCGGCAAAAAAGCTGCCGCCCGAGATTGCCGCCCATGCCGCAAAGCTTTATGCGGACAATTGTGCCACCTGCCATCAGGCAAATGGTCAGGGTGTTGCCGGCTCGATCCCGCCGCTCGCCGGCAATCCAGCCGTGATCGCGACCAAGCCGTTCG
>DASSJW010000907.1:0-2019 GCA_035690995.1 Xanthobacteraceae bacterium | reverse complement strand
GGGCGCGTGCTCAATGTTTCCGCGCTCGGCAAGACGGTCGCGCAGGCGCAGGCGCGCGCTTACGCGGCGGTGGATCGTATTCGTTGGGCCGACGGGTTCTGCCGCCGCGACATCGGGTTTCGGGCGGTGGAGCGGGAGCGTAGCGTCTAGGCCATGCCCGATCTTGCCGATCTTTTTCCCGGCTTCGCGTCGAGGTGGATCGACACCTCCGCCGGCCGCATCTTCGCGCGCGCCGGCGGGGAGGGACCGCCGCTCCTCCTGCTGCACGGCTATCCGCAGACCAACGTCATGTGGCACCGGGTGGCGCCGGCGCTGGCGCGACATTTCAGCCTGGTGGTGCCGGATTTGCCCGGCTACGGCTGGTCCGCCGCGCCGGCATCCGACGCCGCGCATGCACCCTACACCAAGCGGGCGATGGCGAACGCGATGATCGAAGTGATGGAGGCGCTCGGCCACGTGCATTTTCGCCTCGCCGGGCACGACCGCGGTGGTCGCGTCGCCTACCGGCTCGCGCTCGATCATCCCGGACGGCTCGCCAAGCTCGCCACGCTCGACATCGTGCCGACCTGGACGATGTGGCACCGCATGGATGCGCGCCTCGCCAACCGGGCCTGGCACTGGACGTTCCTCGCGCTGCCGGCGCCGTTTCCGGAGACCATGATCGGCAAGGATCCGCTGTTCTTTTTCGACTCACGCGCGGCGGCAGGGACCAAGATCAAGAGTTTGTCGGCGTTCGATCCACGCGCGCTGGCGCACTACCATGCGTTCTTCAACGACCCCGTCCGGATCCACGCGACCTGTGAAGACTACCGCGCCGGCCGTACCACCGATCTCGTCCATGACGAGGACACCCGCGCCGCGGCCAAGAAGATCGGCTGCCCGATGCTGGCGCTCTGGGGCAGCGCCGGCGGCATACCGGCGGAGACGGATGATCCGCTCGCGACGTGGCGCGAATGGGCCATCGACGTGCGCGGCTTTGCGCTCGACTGTGGGCATTATCTCGCGGAAGAGGCGCCGGAGGCGACGGCCGAGGCGTTGATCGAGTTCTTCGCAGGGCCGTAGGCCCGGGCCACTCGCTCACCCCCCAATGTCACTCCCGCGTCAGCGGGAATCCATTCACTGTGATTGTGCGATATATAAATTGCGACCCTGACTCCGAGTTTCCGGCTTGCGCCGGGGCAAGGTTGCGAGCGTATAGGGAAAGATGTCTGTCATCGATCGTCAAACCGCGTTTTCCGGCACCAAAGAAGCGGCCTCCGCGCTCGCGATCGATGCCGGGCGGCTCGAGGAGTTTCTGTCATCGCGACTCCCTGACTTCAACGGGCCCCTGCGCGTGCGGCAATTCAAGGGCGGGCAATCGAATCCGACCTATCTGCTGGAGACGCCCGAGCGCCGTTTCGTGCTGCGGCGAAAACCGCCGGGCAAGCTGTTGCCTTCAGCGCATGCGGTTGACCGCGAGTTCAGGGTCATCAGCGCGCTGCATGCGCAGGGCTTTCCAGTCGCCGCGCCGGTGCTCTATTGCGCTGACGGCGACATCGTCGGTACGCCGTTTTACGTGATGGGTCACGTCGATGGCCGCGTGATCTGGGAACCGCACATGCCCGATGCGCCGGCTGCCGAACGCGCGGCAGTCTATGATGCGATGAATGCGACGCTCGCGCGGCTCCATTCATTCGATCCGGCCGCGCTCGGTCTGGCGGACTTCGGTCGCGGCGAGAACTATGTCGGCCGTCAGGTCGATCGCTGGTCGAAGCAGTACCGTGCCTCCGAGACCAACGCCATCGATGAGATGGAACGGCTCATCGCCTGGCTTCCAGGGCATCTGCCGCCGCCGTCGCCGGTTCGGCTCGTTCACGGCGACTACCGACTCGACAACATCATCCTGTCATCGACAGGGCCGAACATTCTTGCGGTGCTCGACTGGGAGTTGTCGACGTTGGGCGATCCGCTCGCCGACCTCGCCTATCATCTGATGCAGTGGCACATGCCTCCGTCCGAAACCGGCGCGGGCGTGGGCAC
>DASSJW010000906.1:0-3795 GCA_035690995.1 Xanthobacteraceae bacterium | reverse complement strand
TCGCCGCGATCGTGACATTGGGATGCTCGCCCATGTAGACGTGCGCGGCCTCGTAGTCGCGTGCCCATCGCGCGATGTCGTTCTGCAGATCATGCATCACGGCGATGGCGTTGACCACGTTCGGCTTGTTGGCAAGCGCCGAGTGCGCAACCGTACCGCCGACCGTGATGCGCAGCCAGATGCAGCCCATATTGGCGATCGAGATGCGCATGCCCGTCGGTTCGGCGAGCAGGGCAAAATCGGCGGTGACGCCGTGAGTCACGAGATGACGGGTGCCGATGCCGTAGCCGGAATAGGCGATGCCCTGGAATTCCTCGATGGCGGTCTTTTCGATCTCGCCCACCACGCCGCCGAACGACACGTCGCCGTCCAGCTTGATGCCGGCCTTGATGATGGCCTCGATCGCGATCAGCGCCGACGCCAATCCGCTTTTCATGTTGCTGGCGCCGAGTCCCCACACCCAGCCGTCGCGCGAGACGGCCTTGGGTTTGAACCCGTCGCCTGCCAAATGCTCCTCGTCGCCGGAATACGAGGTGTCCATGTGCCCCGTGAACAGGAGATTGAGTCCGTCGCCGCGTCCGCGCCAATGTCCGACCGCGTTCGGCCGGTTTTCGTCGACCAATTGCAAGTCGGTCTCCATGCCGGCCTTGCGCATGCGCTCGACGAGATACCGCGCGACCCCGATTTCCTTGCCGGTCGTGCTCGGAATATCGACCAGATCGATCAGCAGATCGCGCACATTTTCGGCCGTGATGTACGCGGCGATTTCGGCAAAGGCGGGCTTGGTCATGAGTGCTCCAGATGAGACCCCGGTCGTAACGGGTGCACAGCGGCCTCACAAGCGATATGAGATAATCGCGCAGGCAGCCTTGCAATGCGGGTACGCTTGACTAGTCTGACATCATGGGTTGCCGAGGACCCGCATCATGATCAAGACGCTCGCTCCACTCGCGCTCGCATTGTCCTGTCTCGCATCTCAAGTCACCGGTGTCATGGCACAAAACGTCCCAGCCAACGTCGTCAAGGAGCTTGCGCCCAACGGCAAGCTGCGCGCCGCCATCAACTTCGGCAATATCGTGCTCGCGCAAAAGGACCCCGCCGGCGGCGAGCCGCGCGGCGTATCGGCGGAGCTCGCGCGCGAGCTGGCCAAGCGGCTCGGCGTTCCGATCGAATACGTCACCTTCGACGCCGCCGGCAAGGTATTCGACGCGCTCAAGGCCGGAGCCTGGGACGTTGCCTTCCTGGCCATCGACCCCGTTCGCTCGGAAGGGATCGAATTCACCGGCCCGTATGTGGTGATCGAGGGCGCCTATCTGGTCCCGTCGAGCTCGCCGCTGCAGACCAACGAGGACGTCGATCGCGAGGGCGTGCGCGTCGCGGTCGCGCGCGGCAGCGCCTACGACCTCTACCTCACGCGCGCGCTCAAGCGCGCCCAGCTGGTGCGGGAGCAGAGCGGACCGCAGGCGCTCGACATGTTTCTCAGAGATCGGCTCGAGGCCGCGGCCGGCGTCAAGCAGCCGATCGTCCTGTTCGCCAAGGACCATCCGGACACGCGCGTGATCCCCGGCCGCTTCATGGTCATCGAGCAGGCCATGGGGACGCCCAAGGGGCGCGACGCCAGCGTGCGCTATCTGCGCGCATTCATCGAAGAGATGAAGGCCTCGGGCTTTGTCGCCAAGGCGCTCGAGAAGAGCGGCCAAACCGATGCCGCGGTCGCGCCGCCGACACCGGTGAAGTGACTCACCCGTTGGCGCATGCTGCGGGGCGCAACGCGCGCCCGCAGCCACTCGGCCAACCCGCCGCACCCAAGATACCCCCTGCGCGTCGGTTTAGGCACGCCCCTTGCATGACTTCGCGGCAAGCCCGGCTCGCGCCGGCTTCGGCCGAATAACCGCGACCGCCTTGCCCAGAACATCGTCCAGTTGGAAAAGCATTCGGCTTGACGCGCATCCCCGAGCTGCCCGAGATTTACGATGATCGCTTTCTGCCACCGCGCGAAGAGCGCATCCCGCTCAAATAACGAGCGCTGCGTCACCATCTCATGTCGCCTCTCCCGATCCCGCCAGGGACAACGCTGATCATCCGCGGCGGCCGCGCGATGCTTCCCGCCGGCAACTGGCACGAGCCGGCTGAGGTCGACATCGCGATCGCCGAACACGCAATCGCCGGCATCGCACCCGGCTTTGCGCCGGTCACCGGCGCTGCGATCGAGGAGCTCGACGCGCGCGGGCACCTCGTCCTGCCGGGGTTCATCAACGCCCATTACCATTCGCATGACGTCCTGGCCAAAGGCACATTGGAGGAGGTGCCGCTCGAAACCTGGCGCCTCTACGCGCTGCCGCCGCAATATCCGCCCCGGTCGGTCGAGGAGGTGCGCGCGCGCACGCTGCTCGGCGCTCTGGAGTGCCTGCGTTCCGGCATGACCACCATTCAGGACATGCTGACGCTCTACCCGTTCGAAGACCGGCATCTCGATGCCGTCATGAAGGCCTACGAGCAGATCGGCATCCGCGTGGTGTTCAGCCTGCAATATGCCGATCGCAAGGGGCTGGAAACCATTCCCTATTGGAAGGACATTTTTCCAAAGGAGCTGCATCCGCTGCTGTCGACCGCCGCCGAACCGGAGCGGCAGCTCGACCTGCTCGGCCATTTCGAAGCCGCGTGCCTGAAGGCGCAGCCGCGGCCGCGTGTGCATTGGGCGCTGGGCCCTTCGGCACCCGAGCGCTGCTCTCCCGCTTTGATGGCGCACACCATGGAGCTTGCCCGCCGCTATGACGTGCCGGTCTATTCGCACATCTACGAGTCGCGCGGCATGGCGCTGCAGGCGCGTCTCACGTTGCCCGAACATGGCGGCTCGCTGATCAAGCGGCTTGCCGCCGAGGGCATGCTCGATCCGCTGTTGAACCTCGCGCACAGCGTCTGGCTTGCACGCGACGAAATCGATCTCCTGGCGGAGACAGGAGCCGGCGTGGTGCTCAATCCGCAAGGCAATCTCAAGATGAAATGCGGGATACCGCCGATCCGCGCCCTGCAGGATGCCGGCGTACGCATCGGCCTCGGATGCGACAATTGCAGCTGCTCCGATGCGCAGAACATGTTCATGGCGATGAAGCTGTTCGCGCTGCTGGCCGCGGCCAGCGATCCCCTGCCCGGCCCGCCGCAAGCCGCCGCCGCGCTGCGGGCGGCGACCGAGGCCGGGGCGGAAAGTGCGCGCCTCGGCGGGGCTATCGGGCGGATCGCGCCCGGCTGCAAGGCGGATCTCACGCTGATCGATATGAGCGATCCGTCCTGGCTCCCCCTCAACAGCGCGGTGCGGCAGCTCGTCCACGTCGAAGCGGGGCGCGGCGTACGCCACGTCATTGTCGATGGAGCTGTCGTGGTGCGAGACCGCCGCCTCACGACCATCGACGAAGACGAAATCTACGACGCCGTGCGCGTGGTGATGCCTGGTTTTCGCCGGGACTTCACGGCCATCTCCGAACGGGTGCAGCGTCTGCAGCCCTGGCTCGACCAGGCGCATCAGCGCATCGTCTCGACAGAGCTCGATTTCGACCGAATCTATATTCCGTTTTGAGACTCCCAGGACGGCGCAAACATTTTTCGGTGTGTGAACTGGTTCACACCCGGGCGGTTTGAGTGGTGACACTCATTTATCGGCTTTATCGGCGCTTCAGCGCTCCCGCCCTCAGGAAACCAACACCATGGACGGTCTATTCGCCTTCGCCGCTCTGATCATCGCGCAGTTCTTCGCGGTCCTTTACGTGCACCGCTGGTACGCGGCCGGCCCGGGGCCGG
>DASSJW010000905.1:0-3916 GCA_035690995.1 Xanthobacteraceae bacterium | reverse complement strand
CATGCCGATGTAACAACCGGGCTCGTCACCCCGGGGACAATGGATGCAGGATCTCAAAGCCGAACTTGTGCGCGGATTGTGGTACGTCGCGCTTCTGGGCGCCGACCTACGCGCCGGGCGGATGGTGCACAAGACGCTGCTCGGCGAGCCCGTGCTCATCGGGCGCGGACGCGATGGACGCGTCTTTGCGCTGCGCGACATCTGTCCCCACCGCGGCATCCCGCTGCATTACGGCCGCTTCGACGGCGATACCATCGCCTGCTGCTACCATGGCTGGCGTTTCGACCTGGGCGGCGGCTGCGTGGAGATTCCATCGCTGCGCGAGGGCCAGGAGGTCGACCTCACCAAGATCCGTTGCGGCGCCTATCCGTGCGTGGAGCGGCAGGGCCTGGTGTGGATTTATTTCCCCCGCGCGGACCAAGCAGCGACCGAACCCATGCAGCCCCCGCGCATGCCGGTGTTTTCCGATGACGCCCGGCCGGCAGCCGCGATCATGCAGCCATTCCCCTGTTCCACCGACCACGCGGCGTTCGGTCTGATGGACCCGACCCATGCCGGCTTCGTCCATACCTCGTGGTGGTTCAAGCACCAGGCCACGAAGCTGCGCCCGAAGGAAAAGCAATTCGAACCGATCGAGCTCGGCTGGCGCATGGTGCGCCATCGATTGCCGCCGCAGAACCTGATCTACAAGCTGCTCGGGCGTCACGTCGAAACCGAGATTTCCTACAAGCTCCCGGGACTGCGGATCGAAGAGGTGCATGGCGATCGCCACGCCGTCGTCGGCCTCACCGCAATCACGCCGATCACCGACGAGGCGACCGAGGTGCATCAGATATTCTGGGCCTCGCCGGGATGGATCGCACCGCTGGCGCCGGTGATCAGGCCGCTCATGCACACGTTCCTCGATCAGGACCGGCAAGTCGTGGTGAAACAGCGTGAAGGGCTTGTGCACCGGCCGCGGCTGATGCTCATCAACGATGCCGACACGCAGGCGCGGTGGTGGATGCGCATCAAGGATGAATGGATCGCGGCGCAAGCCCAAGGGCGAGCCTTCGTCAATCCACTCGAACCCAAGACCCTGCGCTGGCGGAGCTGAGCAATAGCCATGACCGATCTTCGCGCGCTCGAGACCGAACTCCTGACCGCTATCGCGGCTGCGACCGACGAGGCCACGCTCGAAGCCGTGCGCGTCGCGGCTCTGGGCCGCCACGGCTCGATCTCCGCACTGCTGAAAACGCTCGGCACGATGTCACCGGATGAACGCAAGCAGCAGGGCGCGGCCATCAACGGCGTCAAGGACAGCGTCACCGCCGCCCTTGCGGCCCGCAAGGACGCGTTGAAAGCGCTGGCGCTCGATCAGCGGCTCAATACCGAAACCGTGGACGTCACCCTGCCCGTGCGCGAGCCGCCAACCGAGATCGGCCGCGTCCATCCGATCACCCAGGTCGTTGATGAGCTGACCGCCATCTTCGCCGACATGGGTTTCGCCATCGTAGAGGGACCCGACATCGAAACCGACGACTACAATTTCACCAAGCTGAATTTCCCCGAGGGCCATCCGGCCCGCGAAATGCATGACACGTTCTATTTCAATCCGAAGCCGGACGGCTCGCGGCTTCTCCTGCGCACCCATACCTCGCCGGTGCAGATCAGGACAATGCTGGCGAAGCAGCCGCCGATCCGCGTCATCATCCCCGGCCGCACCTATCGCAGCGACAGCGACCAGACCCACACGCCGATGTTTCACCAGGTCGAAGGGCTCGTCATCGACAGGGGCTCGCATCTCGGCCACATGAAATGGATCCTGCAGGAATTCTGCAAGGCGTTCTTCGAGGTCGACCAGGTCAAGATGCGCTTCCGTCCGTCATTCTTTCCGTTCACTGAGCCCTCGCTCGAGGTCGACGTCCAGTGCCGGCGCGACAAGGGCGAGATCAGGTTCGGCGAGGGCGAGGACTGGCTGGAGATTCTCGGCTGCGGCATGATCCATCCCAATGTGATGCGCAATTGCGGCCTCGATCCCGACGAGTATCAGGGATTCGCCTGGGGCATGGGTATCGACCGCATCGCCATGCTCAAATACGGGATGCCCGATTTGCGCGCCTTCTTCGAGGCCGACATGCGCTGGCTCACACACTACGGCTTCCGGCCGCTCGACTTCCCGACGCTGGCCGGCGGGCTGAGCGCATGATCGGGATTGGCGCCATCGCGCATGCCCCCCTCCTGCCTTTCCCCCACAAGCGGGAGAGGCAACAGCCCGAGTCCGCGGAATCATGAAATTCACTCTCGCCTGGCTCAAGGAGCACCTCGACACCGAGCAGCCGCTCAGTGCCATCGTCGACAAGCTCACCATGATCGGGCTCGAGGTCGAGAGCGTGACCGACCGAGGCAAGCTGCTGGCGCCGTTCACCATTGCCTCGGTGATCTCCGCCGAGCAGCACCCCAACGCCGATCGCCTGCGCGTATGCATGGTCGATACCGGCGAGGGCGCGCCGGTACAGGTGGTGTGCGGCGCCCCCAATGCGCGCACCGGCATGAAGGGCGTGTTCGTGCCACCTGGCGCGTTCATTCCGGGCAAGAACATGACACTCGGCGTGGGCAAGATCCGCGGCGTCGAAAGCCGCGGCATGCTGGTCTCCGAATTCGAGCTGCAACTCTCCGATGATCACGAAGGCATCATCGAGCTTCCCGCCGACGCGCCGGTGGGTACCAATTATGCGAGTTGGGCCGGCCTCGACGATCCCTTGATCGAGATCAACCTCACCCCCAACCGCGCCGACTGCACCGGCGTCAGCGGCATTGCGCGCGACCTCGCCGCGGCCGGCATGGGCAAGCTCAGGGGCGCTCCGATCAAAGGCGTTGAAGGAAGCTTCCCGTGCCCGGTCAAAGTGACGCTCGAGTTCGGCACCACGCCTTCGCTCTGCCCGGCATTTGCGCTACGACTCGTGCGTGGGGTGAAGAACGGCCCCTCGCCGGCCTGGCTGCAGCGCCGGCTCATCGCGATCGGGCTGCGTCCGATCAATGCGCTCGTCGACATCACCAATTTCATCACTTACGACCGCGGCCGCCCGTTGCACGTGTTCGATGCCGCCAAGGTGCACGGCAATCTCACGGTCAGGCGTGCGGGTGAGGCCGAAAGCCTGCTCGCGCTCGACGGCAAGCGCTATTCGCTCGACGAGACCATCTGCGTGATTGCCGACCAGCAGGGCGTGGAGTCCCTCGCCGGCATCATGGGTGGCGAGGCCACGGGCTGCTCGGAAACAACCACCGACGTCCTGATCGAATCCGCCTTATGGGAGCCGCTGAACATTGCGCAGACCGGCCGCAAGCTCGGCATCGTGTCGGACGCGCGCTACCGCTTCGAGCGCGGGGTCGATCCCGCCTTCATGCTGCCGGGGCTCGAACTCGCGACCAGGATGGTGCTCGATCTCTGCGGCGGCGAGCCCTCGGACGTCACGATGGCGGGCAGCCCCGACGTGCCCGCGCGCGTGATCGAATTTCCCCTTCACGAGGTCCAGCGTCTGGCTGGCATCGAGGCCGATCCGGCGGAGGTCAGGCGCGTGCTCGGTGCGCTCGGCTTCTCGGTAGCAGGAGAGGGCAAGAGCGTAGAGGTCACGGTGCCGTCCTGGCGGGCGGACGTGCACGGCAAAGCAGATATCGTCGAGGAGGTCATGCGCATCCTCGGCGTCGACCGCATCCCGGCGACCCCGTTTGACCGCGGCGAGGCGCCGCGCAAGCCTGTGCTCACGACCATCCAGCTGCGCACGCGCAAGGCCAAGCGCGCGCTCGCCGCGCGTGGCATGGTCGAGGCGGTCGCCTGGTCGTTCATTGCAAAGGCGCAGGCCGAGCTGTTCGGCGGTGGACAGCCCGAGCTTGCGCTCGCCAATCCCATCGCCGCGGACCTTTCCGACATGCGGCC
>DASSJW010000904.1:0-12148 GCA_035690995.1 Xanthobacteraceae bacterium | reverse complement strand
CCCTTGCGGATTTCAAAATGCAGCTGCGGCGCGTTGACGTTGCCGGTCTGGCCGGAGCGCGCGATCACCTGTCCGCGTTTGACCTGGTCACCACGCTTGACCAGAAGCTCCTTGGCGTGAGCGTAAGCGGTGACGTAGCCATTTGGATGGCGCACCAGGACAAGGTTGCCATAGCCCTTGAGCTCGTTTCCGGCATAGGCCACGACGCCGTCCTCGGCGGCTTTCACCGGCGTGTTCTCAGGCAGCGCGATGTTGATGCCATCGTTCTGCTGGCCATTGGGCGTCGGTCCATAGCCCGCGATGACACGTCCATTCGCCGGCCACCGGAACTTCGGCAGCGCGCCGGTTCCTTCCGCGAGCTTGGCGGCATCCTTGTCCAGCGAATCCGGCGTCGGCGTAATCGCAGCCGCGGTCTGTGCGGGCTCCGTTTCCTTCACCGCCGCCGTAGGTGCCGGCTTGGCTTGAACGGCCGCGGGTGCGGAGGACTTCACCGCGGGTGCCTGCGCGCCAGGAATCACGAGACGGTCGCCGACATTGAGGGTGGCGGTCGACTGGATGTTGTTGGCCTTCGCGATCTCGTTGACGGGCTTGTTGTAACGCCGTGCAATCTTGCTCAACGTGTCGCCGGTCGCGACCACGTGTACGCCGGCATTGCCCGCCGGGCTCGTTGCGGCGGCCGGCGCGGTTGCCGGCGCAACGGCGACTACCGGTGAAGCCGGACGGGTGGCGGGCGCCGCCGCGGTGGCCGCCGGCGACTGGCCGTAACGCGGGATCACCAAGCGCTGGCCGGGATAGATGATCGCCGGTGAAGCGATGTTGTTCGCCTGCATGATGACGGACGCCGGCACGCCGTCGCGCCTTGCAATGGCATCGACGGTTTCACCCGGCGCGACCGTGATCGCGGTGCCGCCGTCCCAGCTCCAATTGCCGTTTGCACCAGGCTTGCGGACGACCGAGCGGGTGGCGTCGGGCGCGGCAGCATTGGCGCGTGCCTGGGTCGGCCCCTGTAATACCGCGCTCTTGCTGCCAGCCGGCGCACCCGGCGTCCCGGTCGCCGACAGCGGAACCGGCGCGGGCTGTGGCGCAAGCGGCCGGCTTTCCAGCCGACTGACCGGCGCACCCTGTTGCGCGATCGAGCCGGTGGCCTCGGGAACGCTGGCGGAGGCGAACGGGCTCTCGTTGAATCGAGATGCATCGCCGCTGCAAGCCGCGACACCGATGGTCGTCAGCGCCAGCGCAGCGACTCGCGGCCAGCACCGCGCGCGCAACATCTCGAGAACGCAGGACATCGCCACCTACCCGCACGCACCACAAGCGTTGAGCTAACACCCTGCGGGTAAATAAGGCTTTAAGCGTTGACGATGCCTCAACCTTGCCGATTCACGAACAAAATCGTTACAATTCGCGCGCTTTTCCGGGCAAAAGTGGCACGAAGCGCACGCCGATCAGACCCTCCTGTTTAATGCCCTGTTCACCCTTCGTGAGCTTAACCAGCTGCTGTGGCCCGCCGTGCGGTCCGAGCGGCAACACCATCACGCCGCCATCCGCCAACTGAGCGACCAGCTCGTCGGGGATGGTTTCGGCGGCTGCCGTGACGATGATGCGATCATAGGGCGCCCGCTCCGGCACACCGGCCAGCCCGTCGCCGATCCGCACCTCGACATTGTCGTAGCCCAGCGTTGCCAGTCGCTGGCGTGCGGTTTCCGCCAGCGTCCGATAGCGCTCGACACTGATCACCTCACGCGCGAGCCGCGAGAGAATGGCGGCCTGATAGCCTGAACCGGTGCCGACCTCGAGCACGCGATGGCCGGGCAGCACCCCGAGTTGCTCGGTCATGAAGGCGACGACGTAGGGCTGGCTGATGGTCTGGCCGCAGGCGATCGGCAGCGCCTGGTCCGCATAGGCATTCTCGATGAAGGCGTTCTCGACGAAATGCTCGCGCGGCACCTCGTCCATGGCGCGCAACACGGCCGGATCGCTGATGCCGCGCCGACGCAAGCCGAGCAGGAACTGCATACGGCCAACATTATCGTCGCCAGGCGGTTGCTTGGGCACGCCGAGCCTCCCGCCCGACCTTACCGCAAAACCGAGATTCGGCCAGAGCGTGGGACAAAGGCTGCCGCGAACGCCCCGCTCCCCTTCCGGAACCAACCCCGTCCAGGCGCGTTTGGCATCCGGGTTATGGGCTCTTGCAGCGAACCTGCCCCAAATGGAGAGGCACCGGGACGGTGACGGATCGTCCAGGAGTTCTGTCGGTCGCAGCCGGGGGCGCCACAACTTCGCCGTGGCCGGCTGGTGGCGTGCGCTTGCGAGCGACCCTGGGGCTGCCCTTGACACGACCACCCTTTGGGACCACGGAAACCGCGAGCCGGGGGCGAATTCCACCCGAATATGCCGAAGCGAGCGCCGCTCGCCACCCCGCCTCTCGCGCCGGCTGCTTCACGTGATCCGTGGGTTTCGACTGACGTATCCATTGGAGGCTGCAGTATGACGTCTGCCACGCAACCGCAGTCCAGGGGTCCGGCCAAGCGGATCCTCGTGGTCGAGGACGAGTTGATGATCCGCATGCTGCTCGAGGACATGCTGGGCGAACTCGGCTATACGGTCGCCGCCGAGGCTGCGCGCATCGATGAGGCCCTGGAAGCGGCGCAAACAGCCGACTTCGACATCGCCATCCTGGACGTCAATCTCAACGGCCAGCCGATCTCCCCGGTCGCCGATGCCCTCGTCGCCCGCGGCATGCCCTTCGTGTTTGCCACCGGCTACGGCGAGCGCGGCCTGCCCGAGCCCTATCGCGACCGGCCCACGCTGAAGAAGCCATTCCAGATGGACGGCCTGAAACAGATGCTGCAGAGCGCGCTGGATCGCGGAAAGAACTAATCCCTCTGGGCGCGTGCCGCCGCGCCCGCGGCAACTCAATCGAACAATTCGGCAAGCTTGGTCATGAACGGCTCGTCCGTCATGTCGAGCCGCAGCGGCGTGACGGCGATCCGATTGTCGGCGAGGGCGAAAATGTCGCTGCCGTCCGCCGGCTGCTGCCCGCGAACCCGCACATAGGCGATCCAGTAATAGGCATTGCCGCGACCGTCCTGGCGCGCGTCGATCTGCAGCCGGTCCTGGCGGTTGCGGCCCTGGTTGGTCACCGCGATGCCCTTGACCTCGCCGGGCGCGCAATCAGGGAAGTTGATGTTGATGAGCACGTCACGGGGAATTCCGGCGGCGAGCACACGCCGGATGATATCGGGCGCAAAGCGGACTGCCGTCTCCCAGTGTGGCGGCTGACCGCTGCGAGATTTGTAGGCCTGCGAGAGGGCGACCGAGGGGATGCCGAGAATGGTCCCCTCCACCGCGCCGGCCACCGTGCCCGAATAGATCACGTCCTCGCCGGCATTGCGGCCGCGGTTGACGCCGGAAAGAACCAAGTTGGGGGGCCGGTCCTTGATGACGTGCCGCGCGCCCATGATGACGCAGTCGGTGGGCGTGCCCTTCACCGCGTAATGGCGCTCGCCGACCTCGCGCAGCCGCAGCGGATCGTTGAGCGAGAGCGAATGCGAGACGCCGGACTGATCGAATTCGGGGGCGATCACCCAGACATCATCCGACAGCGCGCGACCAATCTCGGCGCAGACGTCGAGGCCGTCCGAGTGGATGCCGTCGTCGTTGGTCACGAGGATGCGCATGTCAGACGGCTGACAACAGATGAAGGAATACCCACGCCGGCCGTTCCGTGCCAGGTCGCCTAGTCGCAGTCATTGGGCCTCCGGTCGCGCGCTCGGCTCAATCGTCTTCACGCCGCCCATATACGGCTGCAGCACATCAGGTACCGCGATCGATCCGCCCTGCTGCTGATAGGTTTCCATGACCGCGATGAGCGCGCGGCCGACGGCGACGCCGGAGCCGTTGAGCGTGTGCACGTGCCGCACCTGGCGGTCGTCCTTGGCGCGGTAGCGCGCATTCATGCGCCGCGCCTGAAACGCGCCGCACACCGAGCAGGAGGAAATCTCGCGATATGCATTTTGCCCGGGCAGCCAGACCTCGATGTCGTAGGTCTTCTGCGCGGCAAAACCCATGTCGCCGGTACTCAGCGTCACCACGCGGTAGTGCAGATCGAGGCGGCGCAGCACCTCTTCGGCGCAGGCCAGCATGCGCTCGTGCTCGTCCTTGCTCTGCTCTGGCGTTGTGATGGAAACGAGCTCGACCTTGGTGAACTGATGCTGGCGGATCATGCCACGGGTGTCCTTGCCGGCCGCCCCCGCCTCGGCCCGGAAGCACGGCGTGCAGGCGGTGAACCGCATGGGCAGCGCGGTTTCGTCGAGAATGGATTCGCGCACCAGATTGGTCAGCGGCACCTCGGCGGTGGGAATGAGCCAGAAGTCCTCCTTTACCGGGGCCCGATCGACGGTCCGGTCGACTAAAGCCTCGAGATCGATCTTTCCTTGCCGAAACTCGTCTTGATCCTCAGCGCGAGCATATTTAAGCGCGTCGTGCAGTAGTTCCGCTCGAGCAATCGTTCGGGTCGCAAAAAACTGGTCGTCAGCGAACTTCGGCAACTGGGCGGTGCCGAACATGGTGTCGTCGCGCACCAAGAGCGGCGGGTTGACCTCGGTATATCCATGCTCTCCGGTATGCAGATTGAGCATGAACTGCCCGAGCGCGCGTTCAAGCCGCGCCAGGCCGCTCTTGAGCACGACAAAACGCGCACCCGAAAGCTTCGTGGCGGTCTCGAAATCCATCTGGCCGAGCGCTTCGCCCAGATCGAAATGCTGCTGCGGCGCGAATCCATAGTTGCGCTTCGCCCCAAAATGATGGTGCTCGACGTTGGCGCTCTCGTCCTTGCCATCGGGCACCTCATCGAGCGGCAAGTTTGGGATCTGTGCGAGCGCCTCATCGAGCTGTTTTGAGAGCTGCTTTTCCTCCGCTTCGAGCGCGGGGATTTCGGCCTTGAGGCGCGTAACCTCGGCCATGAGAGCCTGCGCAGCGGCTTCCTCGTTGCTCTTCTTGGCGGCGCCGATTTCCTTCGACGCCGCGTTGCGCCGCGCCAGCGCCGCCTCCGCCTTCTGGATGGCCGCCCGACGGCGCTCGTCGAGCGCGATCAGTTTTCGTGCTTCGGGGGGCAAGCCGCGCCGCGCCAATCCGCGGTCGAACTCCTCCTCGTGCTCGCGGATCCATTTGATGTCGTGCATGGCCGAAGTCTTTCTGTCGTCATGCGCCGCGGCGGCAGGGCGCGCCCGACCCACGCCAAACGCCGGCTGTTCAGGAAAAGTCGTGCCTGATTCTAAGGTCGGTGAATACGGGATTGCCCGCGCGCGCGGACGATGACTCCGCGTGGGGTGCCCCGATGAATTTCATTATTCGGCCGGCTTGGCGGCGGCGCTGGCGGCGTCCTCCGCCTTGTCGGCGGCCGCCTTCTTCTCGACGAAGCGCACCGACCAGATCGAGCCCTCGTAGAGCAACATGAGCGGCAAAGCGAGCGACAGTTGGCTGAGCACGTCGGGCGGCGTGAGCACCGCCGCGATCACGAAAGCCCCGACGATGAAGTAGCGCCGCTTGGCCTTGAGCTGCTCGGAGGTGACGATGCCGACGCGGCCCAGCAGCGTGAGGATCACCGGAAGCTGAAAAGCGATGCCGAACGCGAAGACGAGCCCCATCATCAGCGACAGATATTCACCGACCTTCGGCAACAGCGCGATCTCCGCCGTGGCCTCGCCGGGGCTTTGCTGCATCCCGAGCGAGAAGCGCACCAGCATCGGCATCACCAGGAAATAGACGACGGACGCGCCCAGGGCGAAGAACACGGGGGTGGCGATGAGATAGGGCAGAAAGGCCTGCCGCTCGTTGCGATAGAGGCCGGGCGCAACGAACATGTAGATTTGCGTTGCCACGACGGGGAACGACAGGAAGGCCGCGCCGAACATCGCAAGCTTGAGCTGGGTGATGAAATATTCCAGCAGCGCGGTGTAAATGAACTTGGAGTTCTCCGGGCCGGCCACAAGCACGAACGGCCAGACCAGCACGTTGTAGATCTGCTTGGCGAAGAAGAAACAGCACACGAACATGACGGCAAAGGCCGCGAGCGCCTTGATGAGCCGCGAACGCAGCTCGATCAGGTGATCCATCAGCGGCGCTTTGGTTGCCTCGATGTCCTCGTGCGTCATGCTGGCTTGCCATCGTGCTTGGCGGCGTCGGTGACGGCGGCTTGCGGCTCGGGCGGCGCAGCGACCGGCGCTTCGGCGCTCGGCGCGAATACCGGCCCGGTATCGGCCCGAGCCTCACTCGTCAATTCCTGGGGCTCCGCGACGGCCGGCGCGCTCGGCGTGTCGGCCTGCGGCTTGTCGGCGATCGCGCTCTCGATCTGCTGTTGCGTGCTTTCGAATTCCTTGCGCACCTCGCTCACGGGGTCGAAGTTGGCGTAGCTCTGCGCCTGCGAGGTCATGTCGTCGACCTGCTTCTTCAGGTCGGCCAGTTCGGCTTCGCGCATTGCCTCTTGGAACTGGCCCTGGAACTCTGACGCCATGCGCCGGAGTTTGCCCATCCATTGCCCGAGCGTGCGTAGCGTCCCAGGCAATTCCTTCGGGCCGATCACGATCAGCGCGACGACGCCGATGAGAACGAGTTCGCCCCAGCCGATGTCGAACATTGCGCTATCAACTCCAAGGGGCGCAGACCTTCAGGCCGGCGCCCCCCAATCGATCGAGCCGGCTGCGCCGTAGCCCCCTGCCCGCGTCAGCCCACCTTGCGGGTGTCGGACGGAGCGCCTGCTGTTGCTGGTGCCCCACTTCCCATCGTCGCGCCTGCGGTCGAGGGGGGTTGGTGGTCAATGGTCTTCACCGGATCGACCTTGGGCGCATCATCCGCCTTGTCATCTTCCGACAGGCCCTTCTTGAACGACTTGATGCCCTTCGCGAAGTCACCCATCAGTTCGGAGATCTTGCCACGGCCGCCAAACAACAGCAGGCCGACGGCCAGTACGATGATCCAGTGCCAAATACTCATGGAACCCATCGGCTATCCTCCGCAGAGACGGGCGAATGCCGCCGCCCGCCTCGAATTCGCTCCAACCTAGAGCGTGGAATCTCTTTGCCACTCTGGCCAAGGGCACCGCGACGATGATCTCGTATCGTCCAGATCCCTTGAGCTTCTGGCGCTTTTCCGTAGCGAGCAGGGCTCACCCGGCAGGCTGAACCTAGGCGTCAGGCGCGGCAAAAACAAGGACCGCGCCCCGCTCCGCGGGGCGTTTAGGTGCGCCGCGCTCAGGCGCCGAGCCGTATGGAATCGTGGCGTTTGGCCGCAATTAACCTAAAGCGCGGCTCACCCCTCGTCGGTCCGCGCCGGCGGTGGTGCCAAGCCGAGATCGAGGTCACCTGGTTCCAGCGGATCCTCGTCCTCGCGCAACGCCGGATCGTCCGAGGGGATGGGCACTGAAAAGCCCGGCGGCAGCCGGCCGTCCAGCATGCCGGCGCCCTTGAGCTCCTCGAGCCCAGGCAGATCGCCGACCGCGTCCAGGCCAAAATGCGACAGGAAGGCCTCGCTGGTGCCGTAGCTCAGCGGCCGTCCCGGGGATTTGCGCCGGCCGCGCGGGCGGATCCATCCCGTCTCCAACAGCACGTCGACCGAGCCTTTTGACGTGCTGACGCCGCGAAGCTCCTCGATCTCGGCTCGTGTCACCGGCTGATGGTAGGCAATGATGGCGAGCGTCTCGATCGCCGCCCGCGACAGCTTGCGTGTTTCGACCGTCTCCTTGCTCAACAGCCAGGAAAGATCATTGGCGGTGCGGAAGGTCCATTTACCGCCGATGCGCACCAGATTGACGCCACGCGCCGCATATTCCTCCTGCAGTCGGACCAGGGCCGCGTGGACATCGATGCCCTGCGGCAGCCGCGCCGCCAGCGACTTCTCATCGAGCGGCTCGGCCGAAGCAAACAACATGGCTTCCAGAAGCCGAAGCTCCTCTGCCCGCGTTTGCGCAATATTGTCCGGCTCATCGTCCGGCATCACCACTTGCAATCTCGGCATGCTACGGCCTCCTCTATTCCTTGCCGCCGGTCGGCGCCGCCACGCCGCTCGGATCGGCTACTCCACTTCCCGCCGGTTGACGCTTACGCACGTAGATCGGCGAAAACGCCGCCTGCTGATGCACTTCCATCATGCCTTCGCGTACCAGTTCGAGCGTCGAGGCGAAGCTCGACGCGAATACCGTCGGCGCAAGCGACGGCTCTACCACGAACGAGATCAGATATTCATCGAGCCGCGTCCAATCGGGCGACTGGCCGATCAGCCGCTCGAGCGCTTCGCGTGCCTCGGCCAACGACCAGACGCTGCGCTTGACCAGCCGTACGTGCCCGAGAACGGTCTTCTGCCGCTGCTGCGCGTAAGCCGTGAGTAGATCGTACAGCGTCGCCGACCATTCCGGACGCTTGATGTGGGCGATGGGCTCCGGCTGACCGCGCTGAAAAACGTCGCGGTCGAGCTGCGCGCGCCCGAACAGGCGCTCGGCCGCCGCGCGGATCGCCTCGAGACGCTTGAGCCGCATGGCGAGGGCAACCGCCATATCCTCGGCGCTCTGGCCTGCCGGCGCGTTCGCGTCCGGCAGCAGCAGGCGCGACTTCAGATAGGCGAGCCATGCCGCCATCACCAGATAGTCGGCGGCCAGTTCGAGCCGCAGCTTGCGCGCCTCTTCGATGAAGGTGAGGTACTGGTCGGCGAGCGCAAGAATCGAGATCTTGGCGAGATCGACCTTCTGCTGGCGGGCAAGCGCCAGCAAGAGATCGAGCGGCCCCTCGAACCCCTCGACGTCGACCACCAAGGCCGGCTCGTCCGTTGCCCGCTCAATCGTCACGTCGGCTTCGAATTTGCTCTCATCGGGGCTCATGATGTCGCCCTCAGGGCAGCCGCGGGGACAGCCATGAGCGCCGTCCATTCGGCCCGCAGGGCCCCCAGATCGTGTGGCGCAGCACGCCTGCGCCGGCGCAGGGCGGCCTCGGCTCTCGCTGCAGCCTCGCCCGCCAACGTGGGTACGGCCGACGCAACAGCCTGCATCTCGTCGAGCTTGCCGTTGCAGTGCAGGACGAGGTCGCAACCGGCCGCGATGGCTGCGCGCGAGCGGGCATCGATCGGGCCCGACAGGGCCCCCATGGAAATATCGTCGCTCATCAGCAGACCGCGAAATTCCAGCAAGTCCCGAATCACATCACGGACCAGAGTGACCGAAGTCGTGGCCGGAGCAATAGGATCGATAGCGCTGTACACGATATGGGCGGTCATCCCCAGCGGAAGATCGGACAGGGGCCGGAACGCGGCAAAGTCGGTGGCGACGAGGGTCGCAAGGTCGGTGTCGACGCGCGGCAGGGTGCCGTGGCTGTCCGCGGTGGCACGGCCGTGTCCTGGAATATGCTTGAGCACCGGCAGCACCCCGCCTGCCAACAGACCGTCCGCCACCGAGCGGGCGAGGGCCGCAACCTTGTCTGCAGTATCGCCATAGGCACGGTCACCGATCACGGCATCCGCCCCCGCGACGGGAACGTCGGCGATTGGAAGGCAATCGACGTCGATGCCGACAGCCGCGAGATCGGCGGCGATCAGGCGGGCACCGAGATAGGCGGCTCTGCGCCCGGCTGCGACGTCGCGATCGTAGATACGGCCATAAGCGGACCCCGGCGGATAGGCCGGCCAATTGGGGGGGCCCAAGCGCTGGACGCGCCCGCCCTCCTGATCGACCAGCACGGGCGCATCCCGCCCCACCGCCTCACGAAATGATGCAACCAGGCGGCTCACTTGCGCCGGTGTATCGACATTCCGCTTGAAGACGATCAGACCCCAGGGCGCGCTCGCACGCACGAACGCCCGCTCCGCAGGCGTCAACACCGTGCCCGCGAGCCCGGTAATGAAAGCGCGTGCCGTCATGGGCGCGGCTGAGCCCGCGCAGCTCAGTTATTGGGAACGACGCATTGGCCGCCGGCCGCCTTGTAACTCGCGCAAAACTGGCTCGCCTCATGGGCGGAGGCAAAGGGGCCGACCATGGTCCGATAGAACACGCCTTTGCTGCCCAGGTCCGCTTTCCGAATGATCGGCTGGCGGTTGCCAAGCTCGTTCGGGAACTTTGCCTGCAAGCTGCGGAAAGAAGACTGGGCCTCGCTCTCGGTCTTCTGCGAGGAGAGCTGCACCACGAATCCGCTCGCGGCGCCCTCGGCGGAAGGTGGTACTGCCGCAATCCGCGAGCGCGCCGGCGCGGCCGCCTCGCCTACCTGCGGAGCGGCTCGTGGTGCCGGCGGCGTGGTCGCGGCACGGGGCGAGCCCGTCGTCCCCGCCGTGCCAGGTGTCGGGGCCGCCGGGGGCGGCACTCCCACAGGCCTGCCACTCACGTCCGTTCCGTCCGGGCGGATGGTGACGGTGCGGACCTTCTTCGGCTCGCTCGAACCATTGGCCGCGCCGGACGGCTGCGCCGCGGACCCGGCCTGGACCGGCGGAGCCGGGAGCGCGGGGCGCGGGGCGGCGGCTTGCGCGCCAAGATCCTTGAGCGTGACCGGCTCCTCCTGCTTGGATACGAGTTGCTCCTTTTCCCCCGTCGCCAGCCGATCCTGGACCGACTTGCTCGATTGCGGATCGCCGGCCGTCGCGGGAATGATCTTGGTCGGGCTCGAGTTGTCAGCAGTGATGACGGGTGGCGGCTCGGTGGAACTCGGCGAGCCGAAATGGCTGCGGTACGCATAGGCGCCCGCCGTACCCAGCACTGCGCATCCGATGATGACGAGGGCGGTAACAAAACCGCCGCCGCGGCGCGCGTGCGGCGCATCGTCATACATTTCGTCGTCGTGCGGCTCGAGCGGGATGTCGTCTTGATAATAAGGGTCGGACCCGTCGCTTGCTTGCACCCGATCGCCATATTGCTGAGGGTCGTAGATCCGGTCGTCGTGGTGCCCGTCTTGATAGTCGGATACGAGCGGCGCCTCGTCATGGCCGCCCGCCGGGGCGAGCGAGGCGTACTCTTCGCGCGCCTCATACGCCTCTTGGTGCGCTGACTCTTCGGCCGCGAGATCGGACTGGTGCGCCGGGGCCCGCTGCCACTCGTCCGGCGGTGCAAGGGTCGGCGTCTCTTGCGGCTGCCGGTTGCCCTGCCGCGCGTTGCTTCGCCCGAACTCGGCGAATGGATCACGCTGCCCGATCAGACGGGCGAGCTCGGCGAGTGGATCGCCGCCCCCCGAAGGTTCGCTCGGCCGCGCAGGCTCCGCCGGCTGATACGGGTCATTGGATCGATAGGATCGTACCGTGTGATCGTCCGCCATACTCATTCCGTTTCCGGTGCTGGCGTTCGCTCTCGGTCGGTTGCGTGGCGGATCCAGACGAGCGGGATCCATTTGCCCTAGGGCACCGAGCGAGACTAACGCATCTCCTCAGGCGCCTCGACGCCGAGCACCCCTAGCCCTGACGCGAGAACGGTGACGACGCCCTGCACAAGCGCGAGGCGAGCCATGGTCATGTGTGGATCATTCTGGATAATGAAGCGTAAATGTGGCGCATCTTTCCCGCGATTCCATTGCGCGTGGAAATCACTTGCAAGTTCATAGAGATAGAACGCAATCCGGTGCGGCTCGTGGGCCAGCGCGGCCGCTTCGAGGAGGCGGGGATAGAGCGCCAGACGCCGCATCAGCGCGAGTTCGCCTGCATCGTCGAGCCGCTCGAGCGGGGCGCCGATGAGCGCCGCCGCCCGCGCGGTCGCTTCGCTTGGCAGGCCCGGAACGACATCGCGCGCGTTGCGGAAGACTGATCGGCCGCGGGCGTGACCGTACTGGACATAGAAGACCGGGTTGTCGCGCGACTGCTCGATCACTTTGGCAAGGTCGAAATCGAGCACCGCGTCGTTCTTGCGGTACAGCATCATGAACCGCACCGCGTCCTTGCCGACTTCGTCAACGACCTCACGTAACGTGACGAACTCCCCTGCCCGCTTGGACATTTTGACTGGCTCGCCACCGCGCAGGAGCTTGACCAGCTGTACGATCTTGACATCGAGTTCGGCCACGGCGGCGTTCGTGATGGCCTGCACCGCTTTCACGGCCGCCTGCATGCGCTTGATGTAGCCGCCGTGGTCGGCTCCCCATACGTCGATCAGGGTCGCGAAACCGCGATCCACCTTGCTCTTGTGGTAGGCGAT
>DASSJW010000903.1:0-3212 GCA_035690995.1 Xanthobacteraceae bacterium | reverse complement strand
CATCGGGATCAAGGCCGACTGCTATATCAGCCGGGCCTGGGACACCGGCGAGACCATGTACAAGATCGAGTTCGACGCCGAGAGCGAAGCCAGGTTTGGCGGACCCTACGCCAATATCCACCGCGGCGACCTGCATGCCGTGCTGGAGAAGGGCGTGGCGCCCGGATCGATCGCATTCAATCATCGGTTGGTCGCCCTCGACGAGACGCGCGATGCGATCGGCCTCGGATTCGAGAACGGCGCGAGGGTGGAGGCCGATCTCGTCATCGGCGCCGACGGAGTGAACTCCAAGGTCCGGGAATACCTGCTGGGCGTCGAGCCCCCGCGCTACATCGGCATGGCCGCGCATCGCGCGATCTTCCCGACCGCGGCGCTGCGGGGTTTCAAGATTCCGGACTGCACCAAATGGTGGGGTCCGGACCGGCATATCCTCGTCTATTTCATGACCAGCCGGCGCGACGAGGTTTACGTCATCGGGGTCGTGCCCAGAGCCAGGTGGGAGAGCGAGGCGGCTTGGTTGCCCAGCTCGCGCGAGGAGTTGTTCGAGGGCTTTGGCGACTTCCACGCTGATTTGCTCCGCGTGCTCGAGGCGACCACCGACGTGACGGTCTGGCCGATCTTCGATCGCGAGCGCAACGACCGCTGGAGCGGCGGACGCATCGTGCTGCTCGGCGATGCCTGCCATCCGATGCGCCCCTTCATGGCGGCCGGCGGTGCCATGGCGATCGAGGATGCCGCCATTCTCAGCCGCTGCCTCGCGCAGTTCGACCAACGCGACGAGGCCTATCGCTGGTACGAAGCCACGCGCATCGACAGGGTCGGCGACGCCCAGCGCATTTCCATCGAGAACAGCTGGATGCGCGGAGCCACCGACACCGACTGGTTCTATTGCTACGATCCCTGTACCGCGCCGCTCCATCGACCAGCCTAGGATGAAGGTATCCACCATGTTGGAGCCCAAGCCCGATCCGATGATCGCTCGCGATCTCGTCGGATATGGCGAGTTTCCCCCGAACCCGGCCTGGCCGGGGGACGCGCGCATTGCGGTCAATTTCAATCTCAACGTCGAAGGCGGCGGCGAAGCATCGCTGTTCAACGGCGACCCGGTGTCCGAGGGCATGCTCAACGACATCGGGGTCGCGGCCTATACCGGCCGGCGCTCCCCTCTGGTCGAGTCGGTGTTCGAGTTCGGCAGCCGGCGCGGGGTGTGGCGCGTGCTCGACATCTTCCGCGACCATTCGGTCGCGGTGAGCATTCTCGGCGTCGCCCGCGCGCTCGAGCAAAATCCCGTGCTGGCGCGTGCCTGCGTCGCGCGCGGGCACGAGATCGTGAGCCATGGCTATCGCTGGATCGACTACGTCGACGTGCCCGAGGATGTCGAACGCCAGCACATTCGCCAGGCCGTCGATATCCTGACGACGCTGACCGGAGCGCGGCCGCTCGGCTGGATGACCGGCCGGCCGGGGCCTAATACGCGGCGATTGATCGTCGAGGCGGGAGGCTTTCTGTACGACCGCGACTCGCTCGCCGATGAGCTGCCCTATTGGCTCAATGTTCAGGGCAAACCCCATCTGGTCATTCCCTATTCGTATGAAGCCAACGACAATCGCTTCAACGAGAACAGCGGCTTTTCGACCGGGGAGGAGTTTTTCACCTATATGCGCGACGCCTTCGACGTTCTTTATCGCGAAGGCGAGAAGGGCTCTCCCAAGCTCCTCTCCATCGGCCTGCACGACCGGCTGATCGGCCGGCCGGGACGATGCACCGGGCTGATCAGGCTGCTCGAGCACATGCGCGCCGTCAAAGGCGTCTGGTTCTGCCGTGGCATCGATATTGCACACCACTGGCTCAAGCATTTTCCGGCCAAGGTAGCGTGAGTTCCGTGATGCGTTCCGAGAGTGCCCGATGAAGCCCGCGAGCTTTGCCTATCATGCACCGAGCACGGTCGACGAGGCCTTGGCGCTATTGCAGGCAAACGGTCCCGACTCTCGTGTGCTGGCGGGAGGCCAAAGCCTGATTCCGATGATGAACTTTCGGCTCGCGGCCCCGCCGGTCATCATCGATCTCAACCGCATCCCGGACCTCGCCTATATCAGGGACCAAGGCGACGCCGTTTGCATCGGCGCGATGACGCGGCAGCGCGCGATCGAATTTTCGGCGATCGTCGCCGACAAGCTGCCGGTGCTCAGGGCAGCCATCAAGCTGGTCGGGCACCTGCCGACGCGTTCGCGCGGAACGATCGGCGGCTCCATCGCCCACGCCGATCCGGCGGCGGAACTTCCCATGGTGCTGCAGGCGCTCGACGGCGCCGTGGTCGTGCGCGGGCCGAAGGGCCAGCGCAGCATCGCCGCATCCGAGCTTTTCAAGGATGCCATGACCACAAGCATCGCGCCCGACGAGATTCTCGTCGAGGTGCGCCTGCCGCCGATGCCGGCCGGCGCCGGCTTCGCCGTCGAGGAGTTCGCCCGCCGCCACGGCGATTTTGCCATTGCCGCGGTGACCGTGGTGATCCTGCGCGACGGAGAAGGCTGCGCCAGCGCGCGCATCGCCACGGCCGGCATATCCTCCCGTTCCGAGCGGTTGCGCGCGGCCGAGCAGGTGCTCGAGCGGCACGGACTCGGCGAAAGCGCCATCGCGCGGGCTGCCGAAGCGGCCGCCGCGATGGTCGAGCCGCTGTCCGACCGGCAGGCTTCGGCGGCGTATCGGCGGCAGTTGACGCAGGTCCTGACCGAACGCGCGGTGCGCCGCGCGGCGGCGGCATGAGGCGGACACGAACATGACGCGTACGGTAGACGTCCGCCTGACCGTCAACGGCAAGGCCTGTGAAGGGCGCTGCGAGCCGCGCACTCTTCTGGCCGATTTCCTGCGCGATAATCTTTCCCTGACCGGCACCCATGTCGGATGCGAGCACGGCGCCTGCGGCGCCTGCACCATCCTCTACAACGGCGAGGCCGCGCGTTCGTGCATCATGTTCGCGGTGCAGGCCGACGGCGCCGTGGTCGTGCGCGGGCCGAAGGGCCAGCGCAGCATCGCCGCATCCGAGCTTTTCAAGGATGCCATGACCACAAGTATCGCGCCCGACGAGATTCTCGTCGAGGTGCGCCTGGCGGTGATGCCGGCCGGCGCCGGCTTCGCCATCGAGGAGTTCGCCCGCCGCCACGGCGATTTCGCCATTGCCGCGGTGACCGTGGTGATCCTGCGCGACGGAGAAG
>DASSJW010000902.1:0-9020 GCA_035690995.1 Xanthobacteraceae bacterium | reverse complement strand
AAGCGAGCGATGATGCCGGCGATGAACCCGATCACGATGATCCAGATGATGTTCGACACGACAATCTCCTGCGATTTCGATGCCGGTGTCCGACCCTCCTTCACACCTGCGGCTCAGGCTGCCGCGCGCAAAAACGCACCTCCCGCCGGAGTGCTCGGCGCCGTTGCAGTTAGGTGAACAGCGACAGCTTGCTGTAGCTTTCTGTCAGCAAGAACGTGACCCGCGCCTTGTCGCGCTCGCCGTGCATCTTTTGGCAACTATCTGCGACTGCGTGATCGAGCTCGGCGTCGCTCAGCGCCAGGCCGATCTTTTTCAGCGCGTCTGCTGGCTCGCCACCATGCTCTTCACAAGCCCAGCGATGAGCGTGAGGATCGCGCCGCCGGCACCGCCGCCGACAACTTGGCTGATGATGGCTCCGACATCGAGGTTGCCGCCAGCCGCACCCGCGATCGCCGGGATCGCGGCCTGCAGAAGCTGACCGCCGCCGACGCCGCCAATGGCGCCCGCGATCGTGTTGCCGAGATTGCCGAGATTATAGTCCTTCATGGCCGCGCCGATGGCGTTCCCACCGACGACTCCGGAGATAAGCTGGATAATCAGATTGATAACCATGTCCATGGCGATCTCCTCTCCCTTGCAGATCGTTGTTCTTGCTGACGCTCCGATCTCACTCGCCTTACCGGGGTCCCGCACAGTCTTTTGGCCGCGTAGTTGTCCTGCGGTAACTGGCGTGCGCTTCGCCTTTTTCGAGCTACGGAAGCCTGCACCGGCAGTCGCTGTCTCGCGCATATGCGCACGACCCCCCGCGTGTAGAGGGCTCGATCAACCGCACGCGTGATCGCCCGTGTGCCTGCAATCGTCAGCGAGGCTGGACTCGCAGAAGCTGGACTCGCAATCGTACGCACGGCTTTGCTCGCGTAACGCGAACGTCGATACTGCGCGCAGCGGATGCGGCATAAGCGTTGGCATGTTGCGCCGACCAGTGCGCGAGAGGCGTCACAAATCCGTGAAGCTAGACCGAATGTGCGTCAGACTTGCTGACCAATGTTCAACCTGATGATCAATAACAAGCGGCGCAAATAGCATTCAAATCTGGTCACTAGAATTGCTGTTTTAGGCGCGACCAGAATATGGTGGCAGCTAGGTAGCGGGGCGCTCTTTATTGCATAATCACGACCGGGCTTGCAGTATTCGACGGTCGAACGCTTCTCGGTCGGCACGAAAGGGGAAACGTCCGCGCGCCGATGCCAAGGAGCGACAAAAATATAGTCGGGAGGACAGCATGAGCGTGTTCGGAAGTATCGTATCGGCCATTTTCGGTTCCAAGCATGCGGCGACCGTGACGCCGACGACCGGGACGGCCGCAGCGCCGCCTTCGTCGAAGGGGACGCCCGCGTCCGCTGGGGCGTCCGCATCTCCTGGCGCGGCAGCAGGCGCGCCGGCTGCGGCAGGACCGATCTCCCGCGCCGACGTCGAAGCCATCCTCAAGAAGCTCCACGACGATCAGGACGAAGACTTCGATTGGAGAAAGTCGATCGTCGACCTCATGAAGCTGTTGAAGCTGGACAGCAGCCTCGGCGCCCGCAAGCAATTGGCGCAGGAGCTCGGCTACACCGGCGCCCTCGATGGCTCGGCCGAGATGAATGTCTGGCTACACAGGCAGGTCATGACGAAGCTCGCCGAGAGCGGCGGCAAAGTGCCGGACAGTCTCAAGGCATAAGGTGGACGCAGCCGCGGGCCGCTCAGAGCTGCTGCGGCTTGGGCCGCACCAAGGATGCTGGCGGCGGTGGTGCCTCGCCCGCCGGGCTATCGAGGCGCGGACCGTCCCAGATGCGGTCGAACTGCGTGGCCCTGTCGGTGATCGCGGCTCTGGTTGTGGTTTTGACTCTTGCCACGCGCTCGAGGGCGGTTTGTTTGCTGCGAAGCTTGTCGATCGCGTTGGCCCAAGCCGAAGCCTTCCTCGCCGCTGGTCTCTCTCGGAGGGCGATGGGCCTGCTCGCGAGCACCTTGTCCGCGGACACTCGCTGCGAACTCGTTTCCGCTGCCATTCGTCCCTTGAGCGCCTTCTGTGTGCTGCTGAGCTTCTCGATCGCTCGCGCCCAGTCGCTTGGACGGGCAACGCTGGCGGTCTGCACCTCGATGATGGGCGCTTTGGGCTGGGTCGCGACGACGGGCAGATGAATGCCGGACATTCTGGCGCGATTGAACATCAACCGCTGCGCGGTCTGTGGGCAGGCCGAACACCTGAACGTGTGACGCTCGATGCCGCACACCGTTTCGGTGTCGGTTTGAACCTGCATCAGCCGCATTGCGGCCCCGCACGCCACGCACTTCATCACGCCCCCCGAAACTACGCGCGCACATGGAAGGCATTGGCCTACCATGCTGTCAAGCCGTCGCAGCGGATTGTGTTCGGGGTGTGGCAGGAGGGCCACGCCGGCCGGGTACGGTCGGAGGGGCGTGGGGGGAATGAAATCCTCGGACGGCGCGGGCCGGGCACGCGATAGATATCCGAATGGAGGCTGCCATGTGGGAAGAATTCAAGAAATTCGCGATGCGCGGCAACGTGATCGATCTTGCCGTCGGCGTCATCATCGGCGCGGCGTTCGGAGCGATCGTCGCCTCGCTCGTCAGCGACATCATCATGCCGATCGTCGGTGCGGTGACTGGGGGGCTGGATTTCTCGAACTATTACACGCCGTTGTCGTCGAAAGTGGACGCCAGCGCCGCCTATGCGGACGCCAAGAAGCAGGGTGCCGTGCTCGGCTGGGGCCAGTTTCTGACTGCCGCCATCAACTTTTTGATCATCGCCTGGGTCCTGTTCATCGCCATCAAGGGAATCAACAAGCTCAAGCGGGAGGAACCCGCAGCCGCTCCCGCCGAGCCGTCGGCGGAGGTCAAGCTGTTGACCGAGATTCGGGATCTATTGCGACGGTAGGCGCGCTACGCTGTACCATCGCGTGCGGATCGCCACTTCGACGTCCCACGTTAAACCCGGTATCCCACGCTCACGATGGAGACAAAGAATGAGATGGATGCTACTCGCGGCTTTGTCCTTGTCCTTGGCCCTGTCGCTGAACCTTTCCACCGCCTTCGCGCAGGAGACCTGCGAGAGCAAGGCCATCAGCAAGGAAGGCCGGCCGCTGGCGGGCGCCGCCAAGACCAGCTTCTTGAAGAAGTGCAAACGCGATTCGTGTCAAGCCAAGGCGGTGGGCAGCAATGGCCGACCTCTCGCCGGAGCCGCCAAGAAAAGCTTCATGCAGAAGTGCGAACGGGAGGCGTAGACGCCCGGAAGCGCGGCTGCGCGGCCTGCTCACGGATCGAACGGGAAGACTTTCTTCCAGTCGCGCTTCATGTCGACGACGGTCCAACCGCGCCTGACCGCCTCGTCCCAGGCCTTGTCCAGCCGTCCAACCGGCGAGTTGCGGTCATAGGCCCACTCGCGCACGGCATCGGTGTGGTGGACGAGGCCCATGAAGCGGGCGCCGCTTCCCGCCGCGGTCCATTCCAGCATCTCCTTGTCGCCGTCGGAGTTTCCGAACGCGAAGACCGGACGACGCCCGATGAAACGGTTGATGCCTTCGGGCTTGCCCGCCTTGTCGTCGACGAATTCGACCTTGCGCTCGCGCAGGAGCACGGGAATGTCGTTCGACCGCATCTGGTACTTGGTCACGGCCGACGAGCCCACCACCTGTTCGGGTGGAATGCCGTAGGTCTTCTCGGTCCACGGACGCATGAACTCGATGCCGCCACCGGAGACGATGAAGGTCTTGAAACCGTTGGCGCGCATATAGGCGAGCAGTTCCAGCATCGGCTGGTAAACCAGATCGGTATAGGGCCGGTTGAAGCGCGGATGGCGCGCGGTGGCGAGCCAGTCCGCGACGATCTTGGCGAATTCCTCGGTGGTCATGCCGGTATGGGTCGCCGCCATGATCTGCAGAAATCCTGTCTCGCCGAGCGCCGCCAGCGCCTTGCGGTCGTCATCGAGCGCGGCCTTGAACGGTTGCTTCCGTTTCCAGTCCGGGTGCTGCGGCGCCAGCGCCTTGACCCGGTCGATCGCAAAAATGATCTGGAAATACATCGGCTGCTCGGCCCACAGCGTTCCGTCGTTGTCGAAGGTGGCGATGCGCTGGTCCGGGGGCACGAAATCCGCGCTGCCCTCGGTCGTGACGCGCGGGATGAAGTCGGTGATCGACTTCTTCACCGCGCCGTCGTTCCAGGAGGGCAGGGGATCGGCGGGCGCCTGCGCATGGGCAGTGCCAAACCAGCAGAGACCCGTGATCAGTACGATCGTCTTTAGGACGCGCTGGAAGGACGGGCGATCCATATGCATCGGGAGCTCTCACCGGGGGCATGTTGCTGCCGGCCGTGCGCGAGAATTTTCGCGACGCTTCGGCTCGCGCATCCATATCATCAGGATTGCGTCACCTCCATGGTCCAATCGAGAACGTCGATTTCAGCGATTGGCAGCCGCCGGGAATGCCGCCCATGACGGTCCCAAGCACCTTGATATCTTTCAACTCATCGGGCGAGGTGACTTCGAGCGGGTTGCGGTCAAGAATGGTGAAATCGGCGAGCTTGCCTGTTCTGATCGAGCCTTTCTTGTCGTCTTGTCCAAGCAGGTAGGCCGCACCGAGAGTCACCGCGTGCAACGCCTGCGGAACAGAAATGCGCTCACCCTCGCCGAGTATCCGCCCCGACATGGTCTTGCGCACCGTCGCCGTCCACATCGAAAACAGCGGGTTTACCGGCGTAACGGACGCGTCCGAATGCAGGCTGAAGGGAACTCCCAGGCGCTGCGCGCTTCCCGCAGGGTTCATCTCCCTCGCCCGATCCGGTCCGACAAACGTCGAGTAGTGCAAGTCGCCCCAGAAGTAGATGTGGTTCGTGAACAGGTTCGTCGCGACGCCAAGCTCTTTCATTTTGACGAGTTGGGCCTGCGTGACAAACTGATTGTGCTCCAGCCGGTGCCGGGTCGCCAGCCGCGGATACTGCCGCTGCGCCGCGGCCAGCGCCTGCAGGGCCATTTCAGTCGCCTGGTCGGCGTTCGTGTGGATCACCGCCTGCAAGCCGCGTTTGTGCACTTCGAGGACCCATTTGCTCAGGTCCTCTTGCGAAATGTTCGCGACCCCGTTGGCGAATGTCTTGTAGTAGTTGGGCCACTGAAACAGTCCGGTGTAGCCCTGGATCGATCCATCGACGATGAACTTGACGCCGCCGAAGCTGAGCCGGTCGGTATCGTGTTTGTGCAGCTCGGCGAGGTAATCGAGCCCGCCCTTGTCCGCGATTTCTCCCTTCTGAAATATGCTGATGAGCGGATTGAGCACGACCCGTACGGGAAAGTCGGGGTCCGCGGCAGCCGTCTGATAGGCTTGGTAGCCTCCCGGAATGGTGCCGAAGGACAGATCGGCGACCGTCGTCACCCCGACGCGATGCGCGAGCCCGCCGGCGTCGCGCGTGGCCTTCAGCAAGAACTTGGAATCGAGTGACGGTAGCTTCGCGACGAAAGCAAAGGCCGCCGCAACCTCCTCGATCTCGCCGGTCGGCTTGCCGTCCTTCTTGACGATCCCGACGATACCGGTGTCGTCGGTTATTCCGGCGATCTCGAACGCCTTGCTATTCGCATAATAAATATGCATCGAAAGATTCTCGATAAAGATCGGATGACCATTTGAGATCGGATCGAGGTCGGCGCGGGTGAGCGGCGAGTTGCCATAGAACTCGGGCTGATAACCCCAAGCGACCAACCAGCTTCCATCGGCCGGCATCTTGGCGGCGGCATCGCGGATCCGTTCGATGACCGCCTGCTTGGTCTCCAATCCCTTGATCGGTGTCCCGTCGGGTGCGGTCCGGTCGAACCGGCCCGCATACACGCCCTGCCAAAGCACGCCGGTAATTTGCGGATGCATGTGCGCTTCGATGAAGCCCGGAAGGATCACCGCATTTTCAAAACGCCGGTCGATCTCGACTTCCTCGTTGGTGATCCAGCCCCGGACTTCCTCCAGCGTGCCCACACCGAGGATCTTGCCGTTCATCACCGCCACGGCCTCTGCGGAGGGCGTGCCGGGATCGAGAGTCACAATCGCCTTCGCGGTGTAGATGGTAATCTTCTGCGCAGACGAATCTGCCGGTGACGAGGAGGTCGTAGGAACCAGCGTGTCGATACCGCGCGGTTCGCGTGCAAGTTCGTTATGGGCGACTGCCAAAGTGGGCGCCGTCACGAAGGCCGTGACGAGGAAGAATCGGAAAATCATTTGCATGTGCTGCTCCGTGAGCGTCGACCGGAATTTCCGGCGTTCAGAACCGACGTGAATGTTGCGCTTTTCCCGCCCTCTCGTCGCGCATGCGTTCGGGTGGGCCGCCAAGCCCCTAACTGCGGCTCAGCAAGGCAAGGACGGCCGTGTACCGGCCACTTTTGGTCAGGCGAAACATGATCCGCGTTACAGTCGCAGGATCCGCTTGGCGTTGCCGTGGCAGACCTTGGCACGCACCGCCTCGCTGATCGGCGCGGATTCGATGAAGGCCGCGGCAGTTTGCGTGTCCTCGTAGGGATAGTCGACGGAGAACATCACGCTGTCCTCGCCGAGCGCCGCGATGGCGTCGGCCAGCGAGTTCGGGTCGCAGACGCCCGATGTGGTGATGACGAAATGGCGCTTGATGATCGCGGAGGGCAGCGCGTCCCGCGGGAGGTCTTCGCCGAGCTCCAATTGCCATCGGCTGTCGAAGCGCCATAGCAGGTACGGCAGCGTCTCGCCCATGTGGCCGAGAATGATCTTCAGCTTCGGAAAGCGCTTGAACGTGCCGGCGAAGACGAGCCGCAGCGCATGCGCCCCGGTATCGGCCGTCCAGCCCCAGATCGGCCCGTCCAATTCCGGGTGGCCGGCGAACATGGCGGGATGATCGGGGAGCTCGCCGGGATGGAGGTAGACCGGAACATCCAGGTCCTGCACGCGCTCCCAAAGCGGGAGGTACATATCCTCGTCGAGATAGTGCCCGTTGGTCTGACCGTTGATGAGGGCGCCCTTGAAGCCAAGCTGCTGGACGGCGCGCTCGAGCTCCGCGGCGGCGGCGCTGGCGTCTTGCGTGGGAAGATGGGCAAAGCCCGCATACCGCCGCGGCCGCTTCTGCACTTCGCGCGCCAAGAGGTCATTGGCGTCACGCGCCAGACGGATCGCCGTCTTTGTATCCTTTTCCCCCTGGACGCCGGGCGTAGTGACCGAGAGTACGGCGAGATCGATGCTGGCCTTGTCCATTGTCTCCAGCCGCAACTGATCGAAGTCGATCAGGCGACGATCGATGTCGGCGAACAGCTTTTCGCTCTTGGTCGGCTTGGCCACAAATTTCTTGGCCAGTTCCGGCGTCGTGAAGTGTTCCTCGAGCGCGATCTTGCGGGTTTTTGCCGCGGCCTTCGCTTCCTCGCCGGGCGCCTGAGACATGCCGACCACCTGGGCCGCGGCAATTGCTGTCCCCATCGTCATGAGGTCGCGCCGGCTGAAGTCGACCGGGTGCGGGCCAATCATGTCATCGCCGCCGCCAGGTGCTTGATTGTCCAACAATTCCATGTCGTCCTCCGGCCGGATCGCATGCCACCGACCAGCTGGCAAGGCCACGCGTCAGGGCTAAGACACGCCCATTTTCACTCGATCCGGGGATGCTTCTGCTGTCAATGGGAGGTTGTTCTCGCCGCGCTTCTGGCGCTCGCGACGACTCTCAGCCGACGGCTTAGCCTTCACCCAACTTGCGTCGATCGGCCATGGCTGCGCATGAGCAAAGCTGTTCTCGGTGCGGAGTCTGGGCGGCGCGCCCCGCAATCCGTCCGCCAGCGCGCTCGCTCGTCACAGCGACGGACCTCGACTCCAACATGGCTGCGCTGCCTATTGTGTCGTCGTTCAGTGTGCATCGGCCAGCCCACCACAGAGTATATTCAACTCCTGGCGGCTCCACCGCCGAATAGGGCGCGCCCGGTCACAAAACCAGGTGCCGGCGTGCGAGCCTTCTAGTGGAGTGGATTTGACATTCGCTACCCACCTCGCCGCGAATCCGCGAAGCGAATGTCAAATCCAAAACTCCACTAGCACCTTAATATTTGCTAGTGGTCCTTTGATTCTAACATTCGCAAATGAGCCCGCCGAAACGGATGCGAATGTTAGAATCGGACCACTAGCGAGGGAACTCTCTATCGAAATACCGGGTAGCAAATCGTCGTATCCTGTTCCCCGTCTCGACCAGCGCGTCGGCGGCAAACGCAATGATCGGGATTGATCGGCCGGCTTGCAATTGCGGCCCGGGTAAGCTCTCTCCGTCGTTGATGCCAGCCTGGAGGCTGAAGATGAACGATAGCTTGAGTTTGGACTACTTGCTGAGCTTCGTCACATTGCCGAACGTGCTGGGTGCGACCGGAGCGCTTTTCTACATCATATCGATGTCGATGAAGACGGTGATTCCGCTGCGGGTCACGAGCCTTGTGAGCGCATCCTGTTTGTTGGGCTCATCGATACTGGCGCGCTCGCTTCCGGCGATCCTCCTCTATGCGCTGTTGCTGCCGGTGCACGCGTTCCGTCTGTACCAGATGCTGGAGCTGATCAAGAAAGTCCGCGCGGCAGCGGGGAGCGACCTGTCCATGAATTGGCTCAGACCTTACATGAAAAAGCGAAAATACCGGAAGGGTGACATGCTCTTTCGCAAAGGCGATCCCGCCAACGAAATGTTCCTGGTCGGCAAAGGCAGGTACCGGGTGCTCGAGTTGGGCCATGAGCTTCAGCCGGGCGAGATTTTTGGCGAGCTGGCGCTGTTGACGCCAGGGTATAACAGGACGCAATCCGTCGAATGCGTCGAAAGCGGCCATGTGTTGACCCTCCCTTACGACGAAGTGCGAGCGCTCTATTTCGAGAACCCGGAATTCGGATTTTATTTCCTTCATCTCGTGAGCGGCCGGCTGTTGGAAGTTGTAGCTCGCGCGGAAGAAACGTTGAACGCAGAGCGCGCCGCGGGTGCCTTGGGGGAGGTGAGGTGACTGTCGG
>DASSJW010000901.1:0-8321 GCA_035690995.1 Xanthobacteraceae bacterium | reverse complement strand
ATCCGCGGCCGCAGGCGCCAATGCGGCCCTGGTCTCCGGCGGCGACCCCGGCGTGTTCGCCATGGCGGCGGCAGTGTGCGAGCAGGTCGAACAGGGTCCCCCTGCCTGGCGCACGCTCGAACTCGCGATCGTGCCGGGCATCACGGCGATGCTGGCGGTGGCCGCACGGGTCGGCGCCCCGCTCGGCCATGACTTCTGCGCGTTGTCGCTCTCCGACAATCTGAAGCCCTGGCCGGTGATCGAGCGCCGCCTGGATGCGGCGGCGCAGGCCGGCTTCGTCATCGCGCTCTACAATCCGATCTCACAGGCGCGGCCATGGCAGCTCGCCACCGCCTTCGAGCGCCTGCGGGGTCACCTTCCCGCGACCACACCGACCATATTCGGCCGCGCAGTCGGTCGAGCGGACGAGAGCATCGTGGTCACGACCCTCGCAGCTGCCGATCCGGCCTGCGCGGATATGGCGACCCTCGTCATCGTCGGTTCGGCCGAGACGCGCGTCGTGCCCCGGCCGGGCCACGCGCCGCTGGTCTATACCCCCCGTTCGATCGGGAGCGCGCGCGCATGATCGAGCCAGGTCACGGCGTCCTCGACGGTCTCGACGGCCGGAGTCTCCGGCAAGGCGGGACGGCACAGCAGGATCACCGCGAGGCCGAGCGCGCGCGCCGCCGCCATCTTGCCGTAGGTCGCGGTCCCGCCGCTGTTCTTGGCGACGACGATGTCGATCGCGTGCGCACGCAACAATGCGCGATCATCGGCTTCGGTGAATGGCCCGCGACCGGTGACGTAGGATGCACGCGACACCGCCAGCGGCGGATGGACCGGGTCGACGCTGCGCACGAGATAGAAGTGTTGCGGCGCCTGTGCGAAACATCCGATGTCGTTCCTGCCGAGCACGAGGAACACCCGGCGCGGCGATGGGCCAAGCGCTTGCACCGCCGCGGCAGGATCGGCAACCTCGGTCCAGCGGTCGCCGAAGCGCGGCACCCACGGTGGCCGGCGGAGCGCGAGCAAGAGCACGCGCGCGACCGCCGCGGCTTCGGCGGCATTGGCCGAGATGTTGGCGGCGTAAGGATGCGTGGCGTCGATGAGCACGTCGATGCGTTCGGTCGTGAGATAGTCGGCGAGGCCCTGCACGCCGCCGAAGCCTCCGGTCCGCACCGGCGCGGCTTGCGCCGGAGGCGCCGTGGTGCGGCCCGCGAGCGAGACCGTGACGGCGAGGTCGGCGCGTTCGGCAAGCCGCTCCGCCAGCCGCCGCGCCTCCGTCGTGCCGCCGAGAATGAGGATGCGTCGCATGTCGCCGGGTGACTCCCTTGCGCGCGAGCCTGCCGCACCCCGCCGCTGGTTGTCCATCGTCGGCATCGGCGAGGACGGCATCGAGGGCTTGACCGCGGTCGCGCGCGGACTGGTCGAAGACGCAGAGATCGTGTTCGGTGGCAAGCGGCATCTCGGCCTGGCCGCGCCGCTGATCCGCGGTGCGGCGCGGCCTTGGCCCAGTCCGTTCGAGCGCGCGGTCGAGGAGGTGCTGGCCTATCGCGGCCGGCAGGTCTGCGTTCTCGCCTCGGGCGACCCATTCGTCTACGGCGTCGGCGCGGTCCTGTTGCGGCATGTCGACTCGCGCGAAACCATCGCGGTGCCGCAACCATCGACCTTCAGTCTCGCCGCTGCGCGCCTGGGCTGGGCGCTGCCGGAAACGACGCAGCTCTCGCTCCATGGGCGCGCGCTCGATCTCATCCGTCCGCATCTGCAACCGGGTGCAAGGGTGCTGGCACTGACGTCGGACGGCGAGGGGCCTGTGGCGCTCGCGCGGCTCCTCGCCGAACTCGGATTTGGCGCCTCGCGCATGACCGTGCTGGAAGCGCTGGGGGGGCCGGGTGAACGATTGCGCGCAACGACCGCTGGCGGCTTCGACCTCGGCGACGTCGGCGCGCTCAACACCGTCGCGGTCGCGGTCGAGGCCGCGCCGGGCGCGCGCGTGCTCGCACGCGCCGCCGGTCTGTCCGATGCGCTGTTCGAGCATGACGGCCAGATCACCAAGCGTGAGATTCGCGCCATCACCCTGTCCGCGCTCTCCCCGCGACGGGGAGAACTGCTGTGGGATGTGGGCGCCGGCGCGGGCTCGGTAGCGATCGAATGGATGCTGGCGGATCCGTCGATGCGCGCGGTTGCGGTCGAAGCGCGCGGCGAGCGCGCGGCGCGCATCCGCCGCAACGCCGCGGCCTTCGGCGTGCCGGCGCTCGAGATCGTCGAGGGCAGGGCGCCTGCCGCCTTCGATGGGCTCGGGCAACCGGATGCGGTTTTCGTCGGTGGCGGCGTGAGCGATGCGGGTCTCCTCGACGCCGCGACAAACGCCCTGCGTCCCGGCGGGCGCCTCGTCGTCAACGCGGTGACGCTCGAAGCGGAAGCCGTGCTGCTCGCTCGCCGCGCAGGCCTTGGCGATACAAGCCTTGGCGGCGAGCTCACCCGGATTGCGATCGCGCGCGCGGAGCCGGTCGGACGCATGCAAGCCTGGCGGCCGGCGATGCCGTTGACGCAATGGACCTGGGTCAAGCCATGATCGTCGCGGGTGTCGGATGCCGCAAGGGCGCTTCGGCCGACGACATCGGGGCCGTCATTGCCGATGCACTCGCGCGTGCCGGCGTTTCAGCCGCCGCGCTCGACCTCGTCGCGGCGCCGGAGCGCAAGGCCGGCGAGCGCGGCATCGCCGCGGCCGCGGCTGCGCTCGGCGTTCCGCTGGTGCTCGTTGCGAAGGCGGAACTGGAAGCCGCCGGCGCCCGCGCGCAAACCCGGTCGCAACGCGTCCTCGCGCTGACCGGCGTGCCCTCGGTCGCCGAAGCGGCGGCGCTTGCCGCCGCGGGTCCACGGGCGCGCCTCATCGTGCCGCGCGTTTCGGCCGCGACCGCGACCTGCGCATTGGCCGTCGCCGGAGAACGGCCATGACCGTGCACTTCATCGGCGCGGGTCCCGGCGCCGCCGATCTCATCACGGTACGCGGACGCGATCTGCTCGGGCGTTGCGCCGTGTGCCTCTACGCCGGCTCGATCGTCCCGCCTGCGCTGCTGGCCTATTGTCCGGCCGGCGCGAAAGTCGTCGATACCGCGCCGATGACGCTCGATCAGATCGAAGCCGAATACGTGGCGGCCCACGCCGCCGGCCACGACGTGGCGCGGCTTCACTCCGGTGACCTTTCCGTGTTCAGCGCCGTCGCCGAGCAGATCCGCAGGCTCGAGCGTCGCGGCATACCTTATACATTGACCCCCGGCGTTCCGGCCTTCGCCGCCGCCGCGGCGCTGCTCGGCCGCGAGCTGACCGTGCCTGCGATCGCGCAGAGCGTCGTTCTGACCCGCGTGCCCGGGCGCGCCTCGGCGATGCCGGCGGGCGAGCGCCTCGACGCCTTCGCCGCGACCGGCGCGACGCTTGTTCTCCACTTGGCAATTCAGGCCATCGACACGGTGGTCGCCGAGTTGACGCCGCGCTACGGCGGGGACTGCCCGGTCGCCGTCGTGGCGCGCGCGACTTGGCCCGACGAGCGCATCGTGCGGGGCACGCTCGCGGACATCCAGTCCAAGCTCGCGGCCGAAACGATCGAGCGCACCGCCGTCATCCTGGTCGGTCCGGCATTGGCGGCGCACGACTTCCGCGAGAGCGCGCTCTACGACCCGTCCTATCGCCGTCGCTTTCGGGGAGAAGACAGGCCGTGAGCATGCGCGGGGACATCAAATGACCGACTGGAGCGCGGTCGCCACGCTGCGCCCTGATGCGCCCGTGCTCGCGCCCGGGCAGGTCTGGCTCGCCGGAGCGGGACCCGGCGATCCGGGCCTGCTGACACTCGATGCGCTCGCCGGCCTTGCCCAGGCCGATGTTGTCGTTCACGACGCGCTTGTGGATCGCCGGATCCTGGCACTGGCGGGGGCACAAGCGCGGCTTGAATTCGCGGGCAAGCGCGGTGGCCGGCCGTCGACCCACCAGGACGATATCTCCAACCGTCTGGTCGAACTGGCGCGCGCCGGCCATCGCGTGCTGCGGCTCAAGGGCGGCGACCCCTGCATATTCGGCCGCGGTGGCGAGGAAGCGTTGGCGCTCGCGGCCGCAGGCGTCCCTTACCGGGTCATCCCGGGCGTGACCGCGGGACTCGCGGGACTGACCGCAGCCGGCATCCCGGCGACGTTTCGAGGGATCAATCGGGCCATCATCCTTGCCGCCGGATACGGTGCCGACGATGACGGCGTCGATTGGGCGGCGCTGGCGCGCACCGGGCAGCCGATCGTGCTGTACATGGCGATGCGCAACCTGGCGAAGATCGCCGACGAGTTGATGCGCGGCGGCCTGCCGTCCACCACGGCGGCCGCGATCATCGTCGCCGCGACCACCGCCGACGAGCGCATCGTGGTCTCTACGCTCGCGCGCGTGGCGCTCGATGCGCAGCAGCATCAGCTGGGCACGCCGTCGATCATCGTGGTCGGAAATATCGTCAACGTCCGGCAGGCCCTGCTGGATGCGCTCGCCACGGCGCAGAGCGAGGGCGCGCGATGACGGCGCGCGGCCTCATCATCGCGGCTCCCCGGTCGGGAGCGGGCAAGACGACGGTCACGCTCGGGCTTCTCGCCGCGCTGAAACGGAGGGGGATCGCCGTCCGCTCCGCCAAGGCCGGCCCCGATTACATCGATCCGGCCTTTCATGCCGCGGCCACCGGTGTCCGCGGATTCAATCTCGATACCTGGGCGATGCCGGCATCGCTCCTCGATTGCCTGCTCGGAGAAACCGCGCGGCATTGCGAGCTCTTGGTCGTCGAAGGCGTCATGGGTTTGTTCGACGGTGCGCCGGGTCCGCGTGGCCGGACCGGAGCGGCAGCCGACCTCGCCGCCCGATTTGGATTTCCGGTGCTGCTCGTGCTCGACGTGTCGGCGCAGGCGCAGTCCGCGGCGGCGGTGGTGCGGGGCTTTTGTTCGCACGATCCCGATGTCCGTATCGCGGGCGTCGTGCTCAACCGCGTCGGCAGCGATCGCCATCGCCTGCTCGTGGCCGATGCGATCGCGCAGCTCGGCGTACCGGTCGTGGGCGCGCTGCCGCGCGACGACACCATCCGCCTGCCCGAGCGACACCTTGGCCTCGTCCAGGCCGCCGAGCATGACGACTTGCCGCACCGTCTCGATCGGCTTGCGGATCTCGCCGAACGGCACCTCGACCTCGACGCCATCACCGCGCTCGCAGCGCCGGTCAGGCTGAACAGCGCGGCGACTAGCGCGGTCGCGCTGCCGCCGCCTGGACAGCGCATCGCGCTCGCCTCGGATGCGGCGTTTACATTCGTCTATGCGCATCTGCTCGATCGTTGGCGTGCGGCCGGTGCCGAGATATCGGCCTTTTCACCGCTCGCCGACGAGCCGCCGTCCGACGACTGCGACGTGTGCTGGTTGCCCGGCGGTTATCCGGAGCTGCATGCGGGCGCGCTCGCGTCCGCGCGGCGCTTCCGGCGCGGGCTCGCCCGGTTCGCCGAGCGCAGGCCGGTGCACGGCGAATGCGGCGGCTACATGGTGCTCGGAGAAGGGATCGAGGATGCCGACGGTGTTCGCCACGCCATGATCGGCCTGCTCGGTCATTCGACCAGCTTCGCCAGGCGCAAGCTGCATCTGGGATACCGTGAGGCGCGCCTGCTCGCGGACAGTCCGCTCGGCGCGGCCGGCGGCGTCGTGCGCGGGCACGAGTTTCACTACGCGACGATCCTGGCCGCGGGACAGGACGAACCGTTGGCCGAGCTCGCGGATGCCCAGGGACTTCCGGTCGGCAGCGATGGCGGCAGACGCGGACACGTGAGCGGCACCTTCTTCCACGCAATCGCGCGCAAGGAGCTCGACTGACTCCGTGCCGTCGCCACCGGTTGCGCTAATGCCCTTTGTTGGCGACGCCGGCCTGCGCGAAGGTGGCCATGTCGGCGTGGCAGGCGAGTGCGGCGCGCAACACCGGTACCGCCAGGGCCGCGCCCGAGCCCTCGCCGAGACGCATGCCGAGATCGAGCAGCGGCGTGAGCTCGAGTTCGCTCAGCAACATTCGATGCGCCGCCTCGGCCGCGACATGCGCCGCCAAGGCGTGATCGAGTGCGTCGCGGCGCAGTTTCGCCAAAGGCGCGACCGCCGCGGTGCAGACGAAACCGTCGAGCAGCACCGGGATCCGGCGTTGGCGCGCCGCCAGCGCCGCGCCCAGGATGGCGGCAAGCTCGCGCCCGCCGAGCGCCGCCGCGATCGCGAGCGGGTCGGCGAGGCGCGCGGCGTGGCGGGCAAGCCCGATGTCGATCGCGGACTGCTTTCGCGCCAGGCCAAGGTCGTCGACCCCCGTGCCGCGGCCGGCCCAGCGCGCGCCGCCGCCGCCGAACAGCGCCGCCGCGAGCGCCGCCGCCGCCGTGGTGTTTCCGATTCCCATCTCGCCGAGGCAAATAAGGTCTATCCCCGGCGCAACCGCCTGGTACCCGCTGTCGACGGCGCTCAGGAATGCGTCCTCGTCCATCGCCGGCGCCTGCGTGAAGTCGCAGGTGGGTTGTTCGAGCGCGAGCGGAACCACCTGCAGCCGCGCTTGCGCCACGCGCGCGAGCTGATTGATGGCGGCACCGCCGGCGGCGAAGTTCGCCACCATTTGCGCGGTCACCTCGGCCGGATAGGCGGACACGCCCTGCGCGGTGACGCCGTGATTGCCGGCGAACACGAGGATGTCGACATGATCGAGCCGAGGCCTGCCGCGCCCCTGCCATTGCGCCAGCCACCCGACGACGTCTTCGAGCCGCCCGAGACTCCCGGGCGGCTTGGTGAGCTCATTCTGACGCGCGAGCGCCATCGCAGCGGCGCTGGCATCTCCCGGCGGCAAGTCGAGACAGGCTGCCCGCAGATCGTCGAGCGAGGCAAAGACCCGCGCGCCGATCCTTTCGGGGCCGGAGCCCGGTGGGCCCGAGCTCACGCCGCGGTCTCCAACGGCAGGCATGACGTCAAAGGCAAGCGCAACTCCCCTCGGCTGCAACAGCATGATCCCGAAAAGCTGCAGACTTTGCGGATAGGATCATGCGAGCGAACAAAACGCAGAGCTAAATCGCGATTTCAGTCCGAGGCGATTTCGCTCTAAGGTCGCGCCAGCCTACCATGACGCGCGATGACGATGCTTCCCGCCATGTCGCTGCACCAGCTCGCGAGCGATCTCAAGGCCGCGGTGCTGTTCTGCACCCGGCTGCCGATCCCGCATGCGGCAGCGATCACCGGCGCCGATCTCGCACGCGCCGGCTGGGCGTTCCCGGTCGCGGGCGCGGTCGTGGGCCTGATCGCCGCCGCGGTCTATTGGCTCGCTGGTCTGGCCGGCCTGCCGCCGCTCCCCGCCGCCGGCTTGGCGGTTGCCGCGACCCTGGTCGTGACCGGATGCCTGCATGAAGACGGGCTCGCGGATGTAGCCGACGCTTTCGGCGGAGCTACGCGCGAACGCAAGCTCGAGATCATGCGCGACAGCCGGGTCGGGACCTATGGCGCCTGTGCGCTGTCGATGTCGCTCCTGTTGCGCACGGCGGCGCTCGCGAGCATCGCCGCGCCCGCGGCAGTGGCCTCGGTTCTCGTTGCCGCCCACATGGCGGCTCGCGCCGGCATGCCGCTGTTCATGCGGCTGGTTCCTGCTGCCCGGATCGACGGCCTTTCCGCCGGCGCCGGACAGCCGTCGGCGGTGAGCGCCCTGGCTGCGCTAATTCTCGGCGCGATCGCGCTCTTGCTGGGGCTGGGCCCGGCCGGCGGCATTTGCGCCATCGTCCTGCTGGCGGTTGGACTCGCATCGCTGGCATGGCTTTGCATTCGGCAGATCGGCGGCCAGACCGGCGATGTCCTTGGCGCCGTCGAGCAGCTCGGCGAGCTTTTGATCCTGCTGGTCGCGGCCGCGTACCTGCACGCATGATGCGCCCCGAAACGAGCACGGGGCTGATGGCGATTCGCGCGCCGTCCGAGTCGGCGAGGGTGTAAGAGACCACGCATGAAGGCGCACCCGCAGAAGAGCCGGTCGGGTTCAGGCAAGCAGCCGCATTTCGACGATGTCTTCCGCGCCCGCCTGCGCGAGCTTCTCGCGTGGCGCCGTGACGTCCGGCGCTTCCGGCGCGAGGCGCTGCCGCCCGGCGCATTGGAGCGTCTGATCGAGCTTGCATGCCTCGCGCCCTCGGTGGGACTGAGCCAGCCATGGCGGTTCGTCATCGTGGAGACGCCGGCGTGCCGGACGGCCATTCGTGCGAATTTCGAAAGTTGCAACGCCAAGGCGCTGGCCGCGCAAAGCGGGGACCGCGCGGCGGCCTATGCCCGGCTCAAGCTTGCCGGCCT
>DASSJW010000900.1:0-5736 GCA_035690995.1 Xanthobacteraceae bacterium | reverse complement strand
TCGCCATGGCCGGGCTCGAGGGCTTCCGCGTCGAATTCCGCCGCGGTCCCGGTGAAGCGGTGGACGAATTGATCTTCCATCAGCCGAACGGGACGTTCGCGGCGCGACGAGCGTAGGTCGTAGCGTCTGCACTCAATCCATCGAGGAACTCCGCTGGCATATGGAAATGCATAAGACCGTTGCCGTGCCGCGGCTGTATCGCAGGCAAGAGCTCATCTAGAGTCGTTGCGCTGCGGTCCGGCTGCCCTGTCTGGAGGAGATGACATGAACGTCGCGACGAAATCCCGTCTCAATGTGTCCCGGCTGTCTCCTCATATCGGCGCCGAAGTGCGCGACATCGACCTGCGCCAAGCCCTCGATGCGTCCACCATTGCAGCCATCCATGACGCCTGGCTCGACCATTCCGTCATCATCTTTCGCAATCAGGAGCTGTCGCAGGAGGACCTCCTGCGGGTCACGGGCTATTTCGGCGAGCTCGGCAAGCTCGCCCGGCCGCCCGAGTTCTTTCCGAAGGGCTACGCGCGGCTGCTGCCCAACATCATGATGATTTCGAACATCCGCGAGAACGGTCAGACCATCGGCGCTCTGCCGGATGGCGAGATGATGTTTCATCACGACATGCTGCACGCGGAGGTCCCGCATAACGCGACGCTGCTGTATTCGATGGAGGTGCCGACCCATGGCGGCGACACCTTGTTTGCCAGCGGCTACGCCGCCTACGAAACCCTGGATCCGGCGATCCGGACCAGGCTTGCGGGGCGCAACGCCATTCACCACTACCACTACGGCTCGACCCAAAGAGGCGACGACCGCGGGGTCGCAGCCTATGGCGAATCCGTGCATCCCGTGTTCCGGACGCACGATGAAACCGGCAGGAAAGCGATTTACGTCAACCGGCTGATGACGGTCGGCATCGTCGACATGCCGCAGGAGGAGAGCGAGCCGTTGCTCAACGCGGTCTTCGACCACTCGGAGAAGCCGGAATTCATTTACACCCATGCCTGGCGCGTGGGGGACCTGCTGGTCTGGGACAACAGATGCTCGATGCACGCGCGCACCGATTTTCCTTCCGACCAGCGCCGATTGATGCTGCGCACCACGGTCAAGGGCACCGAGCGGCCGTGTTGACCGCCGCGGGTCGCGGCCGGCGCTGGGCAGAGAGGCTCCTGGAACCTGACACGGGTCGCTTTTGCCAACACCGTCGGGGATGACTATCTGGGAACAGGACAGCGGCGCGGCGAGCGCGCAGCCACCCAAGGAATGTGAGATCGATGGCGCGAAGGTCGGGCAGTGCGGATCTGCCGCTGCACGGCGGACAAGTGCCGAAATGGCTGGCAGACCGCATGACGCGGCTGGGCGCGGTGATGACCCAAGCCGTCGTTCATCACTACGGGCGCGACGAGCTTCTGCGCCGCCTGGCTAATCCGTTTTGGTTTCAGTCCTTCGGCGCCGTCATGGGGATGGACTGGCATTCGTCCGGCATCACGACGAGCGTGATCGGCGCGCTCAAGCGCGGGCTGACGCCGTTGCAGAAGGAACTGGGCATCCACGTCTGCGGCGGGCGCGGGAAACACTCGCGGCACACCCCGAACGAGCTGATCGCGATCGGCGACCAGGTCGGCTTCGATGGCGCTCAACTGGCGCAATTCAGCCGTCTCGTCGCCAAGGTCGATAGCGCCGCCGTGCAGGACGGCTTCGATCTCTACCTGCATGGCTTCGTGGTCACCGACGACGGCCACTGGGCGGTGATCCAGCAGGGCATGAATGGTGAGCGCAGGCAGGCACGGCGCTATCATTGGCTGTCGGAAGGACTGACCAGCTTCCTGGACGATCCGCACGCTGCGATCGAAGGCGAAGGCCAGGGAGAGATCGTCAATCTTGCCGACCGGCGCGCGGAGAAATCGCGCTGCGCGCAGCTCGACCTGCTTGCTTCGCTGGGGCCGGACCGGATCGTAAGCGAACTCGCGCGGCTGGAAGGTCCCGCAAGGACGGCAGAGAGTGCGCCGCAGCCGCTGCTGCCGCATCTCATCATGCCGGCGCACCATGAGGTTCGCGCCGAAGATATCGTGGCGCGACGGCTGCACGGCAATCTGGCCGCCGCGGCCGACCGCGGACCCGCGGATTTTTCCGAACTCCTGCTCACGCCCGGCGTGGGTGCACGGACCGTCCGCGCGCTGGCGATGGTGGCCGAAGTGGTGCACGGCGCCCCTTGCCGGTTCAGCGATCCCGGCCGCTTCTCGCTGGCTCACGGCGGCAAGGACCGGCATCCGTTCCCGGTGCCGCTCAAGGTGTTGGACGAAACCATCAAGGTGTGGAAGTCGGCGGTCGCGAAGGCGAAGCTCGGACGCGACGAGGAGCTCGGCGCGCTGCGGCGCCTCGACGAACAGGCCCGCAGGCTCGAGCGTCATGCCACCGGTCCCGGCGTCGACGAGCTGATCGTGGAAGAACGCCAGCGCTCCCATTCATATGGCGGCCGATCGGTGTTCGGATGGGAGCAGCCGCCCGCCGCCGGTGCGCCGACGGACGCGATGGCGCGGGCGTTCTCCAAGCGGCGATAGCCTCGATGGGTTCGCGCCGAGGCAGGCGTCAGACACGCCGCCCGAACAGTGCGATGGCCGCGACCGGGATCACGAGACCCAGCACCGCGGCGGTGACCAGCAACGGGCCGAGCTCCGTATAGTTGCCGCGTCCGACCACGAAGATCTCGTTGAGATACTTGGTTTGCAGCTGGCCGGCGACCAGCGCCATGTTCATCAGCGATGCCATGAGCGCGAACCAGGTCGCCCGGTGGCCGGCGGGCGCGTAGAAGGCGATCAAGGTCAGCAGCGGGATCATGCTGAGCTGCGCGAACGGGGACGCCGTCGCGGCGTCGACCACGGCGATGGTGCGTGCGCCGAATCCGAACGTCGCTTCCGTCCAGTGATGCAACCCGTAGAACAGCCCGATATTGGGGAGCGACAGCACGGCCCCCGCCACGGCCAGCCAGAACAGGATCGCCGTCACGGAATATTCGGTCAGCTGCTTGCTGAAGAGCCACATGGCGGCGATGGCGATGATCGCCGCGGTCTGGCGGAGCGTGCCGTAGAACGCTTCGTCGAAATGGAGCTGGTCGAGCGTCCACCAGAAGTAGCCGTCGCCGACCGAAGGCGTGGCGCGGAAAGCGAAGATGATGATGCTGGTAAACAGGATGGCGCGCCGGGTCTTCGAATCGAGCTCCTTGGTGACGAACACCAGCATCGTGCAAATCACCGCCATCGAGAGGATGAAGACCAGCTCTTGGCTGAACGGAACCGAGCCCAGCGCCAGGGCGAGGATCGCGGCGCCGAATGCCACGCCGCCTCCGAGAATGCGCCAGTCGAGCGGACGCCGTTCGCTCGACTCCGACCGGATCAGCAGGACGCCCATGACCGAAACGGCCGGGACAACCAGCCCCAGAAGAAAAACCGTCTCGCGCGCGAGCATGCTTGCGAGCCAGCCCGATAGTCCGGCCACCGCGAGAATGCCGAACGAGAGCGCCAAGCGTCCGATCACCTGGACCATGCCGAGCTCGGCGCGCACCTCTTCCTCCGCGCGCGGATTGCCGGCGCCGTCGCGACGGGAAACGACCTCGGTCGACATCGCATCGGCGACGACGTCCTGGATGACGGTCCCGATCACGATCAACATCGCCCCGAGAATATAGAGGTGATCCGGGCGGGCGAACGCGATCCATCCGCCGGCGGCGCCGGCAAGGGTCAGCATCCCGGAGGCGGTGGCGGCGGCGCCGATGAGGACGTAAGCCTTTCGCTGCGAGCCGAAGATGGGAAGGCTGTCGACCAGTTCGCCGAACACCATCTTGACGGTCCATGGCAGGCTGAGCCACACCGCGATCCCGGCCAGCTCCGCCGGGCTCAACGTCAACCGCTCCTTGATCCACATGTCGCGGCTGACGTCGATCAGTCCCAGTGCGCCATAGGCGAAATAGATCATCGCCAGCGGCAGGTAGGCCAGGCGGAAGCCCAGGATCGGCCGCAACAGCGCCGACAGCCACAGCAGGCCGTTCCTCTTGATCGACGACTGCACGTCCTTGGAGAGCGTCGGTGGGCTCAGCGGCTGGTCCATGCCACGGCGTCGGTTCGAGGGCGGGCTTGCTCGGCTGCGGATCTAGTAGCGCCAATCACGCCGCCAAGGCGACCGCGGCCGCGACATATCCGAGCATCGTCGGCAACAGCCGCGGGGTCTGCGGTCGCAACCGATTGCGTGAAGACAGCGCGTCGGGATGACAGGCAGGCATCGCCGGGTCCAGCGTGGGCGCATTCGTCGTTTTCCGCGTTGATAAGGGTTGAGCCGGTGCGGGAGTTTGACAAGATGCCAAGGTTGGGTGATCGCAATCGGGTTCCTTCCCATTTGGGTCGGGAGGCGCGGGCTCCAGCCGATGACAAGTTCCCATATCCGCAAGGATCTGACACCTTCCGCCGGCGCGCCGCTCGCCGATCCCGGCGTCATCAAACACTATCATGCCCATGTCTACTACGACCCGGGATCGACCCGGGACCGGGCCGCCCGGTTGCGGGAGCGGGTCGCGGCGGCATTTCCGGAAGCGACGCTCGGACGGTGGCACGACGCGCTGGTCGGGCCGCATCCGCAATCCATGTATCAGATCGCCTTTCCACGCAATCTGCTGGCGTCGTTCCTGCCGTGGCTGATGCTCAACCGTGACGGTCTGACAATTCTTCTCCATCCCGGCACCGGCGATGCCTACGCCGATCACACCGACCATGCGGTCTGGCTCGGCGGCATGCTGCCGCTTCGGCTCGATGTCCTACGGGCCGCGACCGAGCAGCGTCCGCCGGGTCAGCCAGAGTAGAAGCCGCCGCGAAAATAGATCAGGGGATCGCCGCTGCCGCGCGCCACCAGGTCCACCACCCGGCCGATGGCTATGGTGGTCGCGAAATGCTCGATGGTTTTCTCCAGCTCGCAATCGAGCACGCCGATGGCATCGGCGAAAACCGGGGCGCCCGTGGTCAACGTGCCCCAACGGCCCTGCTCGAAGCGGGCGGCGCCCTTGATGGCGGACTTGCCCGCGAACATGTCGGCGAGGGCGAGCGCGTCACGACCGAGATAATTGATGGCGAAGTGGCGCGCGTGCAGGACCGCGCCCAGCGCCGTCGTCTTGTTGTCGATCGAAACCAGCATGGACGGCGGGTCCGCGCATATGTGGGTCGCCGACAGGCCGAGGAAGCCGGCCGGGCCGTCGGCGCCTCGCGCGGTCACGATCGTGGCGCCGACCGCGCGCTCGCCGAGGACGCGCCAAAACATCTTCGCGTCGATCGCCTTCGGCGCTGTTCGATGGCTCTCGGTCGCGTCCGTCATGACTTCTCCTCGCCGTATCGCAAGGCACGACGCTACACGCGCTGCCGCGATCGATAAAGGTCAATCCGCGCCGCGCGCGCTGGAGCGGTCCCACAACCCGCCGGCGGAACTCAGCGGCGGTGCGCGGACGACGCGTCCTCCCCGGCCCCGCTATCCCCCAGGAACTGCAATATGCGTTGCACGACCGGTTGGACGGTCTCGGGGGCGAGCGCGTCGCCGGTCAGCTCGTGACGCGAGGCCTCCGGCAGATCAACGATCAGCTTTGTCGGCGCCTGGATCTCATCGAATCGATCTCGGATGGCGGCAACGTCGACGACCGTGTCCTGGTCGGTATAGATGACGAGGACCGGCATCTTGAGCTTGCCGAGATCGATGGATCGCGCG
>DASSJW010000899.1:0-2193 GCA_035690995.1 Xanthobacteraceae bacterium | reverse complement strand
TGGTTTTCAGCTGACCGCCGCGGCGGTCTTGGCGGGCTTGCCGCCCGGCTCCTGGCTCGACGACAGCAGGCCGATCAAGGCGCGCTTGATGGTCGCCTGCCGCGTCGCCGCGGTGATCTTCGCGCCGAACAGGTCGGTGACATAGAACACGTCGACCACGCGCTCGCCGAAGGTCGCGACGTGCGCGGACCCGATGTTGAGGTTGAGCTTGGATAAGGTCGCGGTGAGCTCGAACAGCAGACCGGGCCGGTCGAGCCCGGTGACCTCGACCATGGTGTAGCGGTTCGACCAGCCGTTGTTGATGGTGACTTCCGGCACGATGGCGAACGCCTTCAGCCGCGCCTTCGCGCTCGCCCGCTTGGCGACCACCTCCGGCAGCCGCAGGTCGCCGCGCAAGGCCTTCTCGATCGACTCGGTGATGCGCGCGGCGCGGCGCGCTTCGTCGGCGTCGAGCTCGAACTCGCGCGACACCGAGATGGTGTCAAGCGCGCGCCCGTCGGTGGTGGTGAAGATCTGCGCATCGACGATGTTGGCGCCCGCGACCGCGCAGGCGCCGGCGATGATGGACAGCAGCCAGGGATGATCCGGCGCCACCACGGTGAGCTCGGTCACCCCGCGCGCGGCCGGGAACGAGACGGTGGTGGCCAGCGACTTTCCGGCATGCGCGGCGGAACGCAGGAAACGCGCATGTGCGATTTTCTGCGGCAGATCGACCTTGAGCCAATAGGCCGGGTAATGCAGCGCGATATACGCGTCGATCTCGGCCGGCGTCCAATCCTTGAGCTCGGCCCGGAACTCGCCCTGGGCAATGGCGACGCGCTGGGCGCGGTTGACTTCGGAGAATCCGCCGGTGAGCACCGGCTCGGTCTCGTAATAGAGCGTGCGAATGAGCTGCGCCTTCCAGCCGTTCCACACGCCCGGTCCCACCGCCTTGATGTCGGCGGTGGTGAGGATGGTGAGCAGCTTCATGCGCTCGACCGACTGCACCACCTGGCTGAAGTTCTCGATGGTCATGCGGTCGGAAAGGTCGCGCGACTGGGCGACCGACGACATCACCAGGTGCACCTCGATCAGCCACGCGACGGTTTCGGTCTCCGCCGGTGAGAAGCCGAGCCGGGGACAGAGATGGCGCGCCACGCGGGCGCCGGCGATCGAATGATCCTCGATCCGGCCCTTGGCGATGTCGTGCAGGAACAGCGCGACGTAGAGCAGCTCGCGATGCCGCGGCTGAATCGTTCGCATCAGCTCGTTGGCGAACTTGGTGTCCTCGGTGCGGCCGGCATCGATGTCGGAGAGCACGCCGATGCAGCGCAGCAGATGCTCGTCCACCGTATAGTGGTGATACATGTTGAACTGCATCATCGCGACGATGCGGCCGAAGGCGCGCACGAAGCGGCCGAGCACGCCGGCCTCGTTCATCCGCCGCAGCACGGTCTCGGCGTCGTTCTTCGAGGTCAGGATTTCGAGGAAGAGCCGGTTCGCCTCCTCGTTCTCGCGCATCGACTGGTCGATGAGCTTGAGCGAGCGGGTCGCGATATGCATGGCGTCGGGATGGAACGCGAGATTGTATTTCTGCGCGAGATGAAAGATGCGGATCAGGTTGATCGGGTCGCGCTTGAACACGTTCTCGTCGGCGAGGTTGATGCGGTTGTAATCGACGACGAAATCCTCGGTCTCGCTCAACGTGCGCCGCGGCCGCGGGCGGAACTTGGCCATCATCCGGCTCAGCACCGGCATCGCCTTGGCCTGATTGTCCTCGAGCTTGGCGCAGAGGATGGCGGTGAGATCGCCGACGTCCTTGGCGATCAAAAAGTAGTGCTTCATGAAGCGTTCGACGTCGCGCAGACCCGGATGCTCGGTGTAGCCGAGCCGCACGGCGATCTCGCGCTGGATATCGAAGGAGAGCCGCTCTTCCGCCCGTCCGGTGAGGAAGTGCATGTGGCAGCGCACCGCCCAGAGAAAATCGCCGCAGCGACGAAAGCGGCGGTACTCGCGCGGATCGTAGACGCCGAGCGCGATGAGCTCCTCGCGCTCGCGCACGCGGTAGACGTATTTGGCGATCCAATAGAGCGTATGCAGGTCGCGCAGCCCGCCCTTGCCGTCCTTGACGTTGGGCTCGACCAGATAGCGGGACTGGCCGGCGCGCCGGTGGCGCTCTTCACGCTCGGCAAGCTTGGCGGCGACGAATTCCGC
>DASSJW010000898.1:0-3509 GCA_035690995.1 Xanthobacteraceae bacterium | reverse complement strand
CGACGTGCACCGCTACGACTTGGCCAAGCTCGGGCCGCTTCTCGAGCACCATCCGATGTTTCCCGAACGCGCCAATATTTCCCTGGCGCAGGTGGTGTCGCGTGATCGCATCGTGCTGCGCACCTGGGAGCGCGGCGCCGGCCTCACCAGGGCGTGCGGATCGGCCGCCTGCGCGGCGGCGGTCGCCGCCGCGCGTCTGGGCCGCACCGGCCGCACGGTGACGGTGACGCTGCCGGGCGGCGACCTGCGGATCGCGTGGCGCGTGGGCGACGACCACGTGTTGATGACGGGCCCGGTGGCCTACGAATACGAAGGCAAGTTCGATCCCGCGCTCTTCGCCAGGCAGGGAGCGGCGTAGCGTGGTCAAGCGCGCGAACCGAGATCGATCCCTCGCCCGATTGATGCCGGGCGCCACGCGCATGCTGCGCAGCGTCGCCACCGTCGCAGCGAGCGTGGGTGCGGAGCGATGAGCGTCGACGTCATCACCTTCGGCTGCCGCCTCAACACCTACGAGTCCGAGGTGATCCGGCGCCAGGCACAGGCGGCGGGCGTTCGTGACGCCGTGGTCTTCAACACCTGCGCGGTGACGGCGGAGGCGGTGCGGCAATCGCGCCAGGCCATCCGCCGGCTCAAGCGCGAGCGGCCGGCGGCCCGCATCGTGGTCACGGGTTGCGCGGCGCAGACCGAGCCCACGACCTTCGCGGACATGCCCGAAGTGGCGCTGGTCCTCGGCAATGCGGAGAAGCTCGAGCCGGAGGCTTGGCGCGCGCACCGGGAGGTGCTGGCGGCTGCGCCATTTGCTATGGCCGCCGAGGAAAAGGTCGCCGTCAACGACATCATGATGGTGACGCAGACCGCCCCGCATCTGATCGACGGGGTGGAAGGGCACGCGCGCGCCTTCGTGCAGGTGCAGAACGGCTGCGACCACCGCTGCACCTTCTGCATCATCCCGTATGGCCGCGGCAATTCGCGTTCGGTGCCGATGGGCGAGGTGGTGGAACAGGTGCGCACGCTGTGCGCGCGGGGCTATCGTGAAGTGGTCCTTACCGGCGTCGATCTCACCAGCTATGGCGCCAATCTTCCCGGCGCGCCCCGGCTCGGTCTGCTGGTGAAGCAGATCCTCAAACACGTGCCGGAGCTCGAGCGGCTGCGGCTCTCCTCGATCGATTCGGTGGAGGCCGATCCCGGCCTGCTCGATGCGTTCGCAAGCGACGCGCGGCTGATGCCGCACCTGCATCTCTCGCTGCAGTCGGGCGACGATCTCATCCTGAAGCGCATGAAGCGCCGGCACCTGCGCGCCGACGCCATCGCCTTCTGCCGGCAGGTGCGCCGTTTGCGGCCCGACGTGGTGTTCGGCGGCGACATCATCGCCGGTTTTCCCACCGAGACCGAGGCCATGTTCGCCCGCTCGCTCGATCTGGTCGAGGAATGCGGGCTCACGCATCTGCATGTCTTCCCGTTCTCGCCGCGCCCGGGCACGCCCGCGGCGCGCATGCCGCAGCTTGCGTCCGCCGTCATCAAGGACCGTGCGCGCCGGCTGCGCGAACAAGGCGCGGCAGCGTTGCGCCGGCATCTCGATGCGCAGGTCGGCGCCACCCGCAAGGTGCTGAGCGAATCGCGCGCCATCGGCCACACCGAGCATTTCACGCCGGTGCGGCTCGATGCGGCGGTCCGGCCCGGCTTGATCCTCGAAGTTACCGTCGCCGGGCACGATGGACGCCGCCTGCTCGCGGCGTGAACGCCGATGTGATAAGCGTCACGAGCACAATCGGAACGATGGCCATGACCGAAAGCGTTTCTCGCGACCACCAAGTCACCAGCATGGAGGCGCTCGAACGGCTCTATGGCGAGCCGTTCGGTCCGTCGCTGGTCAAAGAGACCGACCGCATCACCACGCCCTATCGCGCCTTCATCGAAGCGGCGCCGTTTTTTGCGCTGGCATCGGGCGGTCCCGACGGGTTCGATTGCTCGCCGCGCGGCGACGCGCCGGGCTTCGTGCGGGTCGCCGACGAGAACACCCTGCTCATCCCGGACCGGCGCGGCAACAACCGCATCGACACGCTGCGCAATATCATCCACGACCCGCGCGTAGCGTTGCTGTTTCTCATTCCGGGATGCGGCGAGACCATCCGCGTGAACGGTCGTGCCACGATCTCCGCCGATCCGGCGCTGACCCAGAGTTTCGTCATCGACGGCAAGGCGCCGCGCACGGTGATCGTCGTTTCGGTGGATCGCATCTACTACCAGTGCGCCAAGGCGATCGTGCGCTCGAAGCTGTGGGACGCGACGCGCCATGTCGATCGCAAGAGCCTGCCGAGCGCCGGCACGATCCTGGCCGATCTCACCGAGGGCAAGATGGGCGGGCCGGAGCACGACCGCACCGCGCCCGAACGGCTGAAGGCGACGCTGTACTGATCGCGCGCGGGTCCGCTCGCGACCCTTCAACCAGGCGCGTCATCCCGCCATCCGCACGCGCGCAATGCCGACTGCATGTGCGGCGGCACCGGCGCGATCACCTTGATCGGCGCGCGGTTCTTGTACAGCGGCACCACGATCTCGCGCGCGTGCAGGTGCAAGCCGGGTCCGCCGGCGCGCGGAGCTGTGCCATAGACGCTGTCGCCCAGGATCGGCCAGCCCATGGCGGCGCAATGCACCCGCAGTTGGTGGGTGCGGCCGGTGAGCGGCTCGAGCGCCAGCCAGGTGAGGTGGTCGCTTCCCTTGCGACTTGTTCGGTCGACTCCCTCCCCCGCTTGCGGGGGAGGGGTGGGGAGGGGGCAGGCTGGCACAAGTCTTGGTGTATGCCCCCACCCTGACCCTCCCCCGCAAGCTGGGGAGGGGACGCCCGTGGTTTCAGCCCCGGCCAACACCGGACCACCGGGCGCGGCAACGGTTTGCGTTCGCCCCAGCACTTTCCACGTGGTCACCGCCGGCTGGCCCTGCGGGTCGTGCTTCATCCACCAGCCGCGCGTGGCGTCCTTGCGGCCGAGCGGCAGGTCGATGCGGCCCTCGTCTGCCGCCGGCCCGCCCTCCACCAGCGCCCAATAGGTCTTGGCGATGCGCCCGCTCTTGAACAGCCGGCCGAGCTCGGCCAGCGCCTTGCGGTGGCGGCCGAGCACGAGACAGCCTGACGTGTCGCGGTCGAGCCGGTGCGCGAGCGCGGGTGCGCGCGGCAAGCCGAACCGCAGCGCGCTGAAATAATCTTCGAGGCACTCGCCGCCCTTGGGGCCCTTGTGCACGGCGAAGCCGGCCGGCTTGTCCAGCACCAGCATCAGGCCGTCGCGAAAGAGCAGGCGGGCAATGATCTCGTCGGGGGTCACGGTCACTTACCAAGGTTCGGGGAAACCGCTATCACGACCGTCCTAGTGTCCCGTTTCCGACGTTCGTATCGTTTCGCAGCATCCGCTTTTACGAACGTCGGAAACAAAGGGACACTAGCAAATTATGGAATCGAGTGTGGCTTTGCATCTGACGTTCCTATGAACGACTCGCGGTACATACTGATAGGAACG
>DASSJW010000897.1:0-2615 GCA_035690995.1 Xanthobacteraceae bacterium | reverse complement strand
ATCAGCGGCGGCGGCCCCTCAGCTTGGATTTCCGGATCAGCCCTTCATACTGATGGGCCAGCAAATAGCCCTGCACCTGCGCCACCGTATCCATGGTCACGCTGACCACGATCAGCAACGAGGTGCCGCCGAAATAGAACGGCACCGCCGCATATGAGATCAGGATTTCCGGCAAAAGACAAACCAGCGCGAGGTAGCCGGCGCCGATGACGGTAATGCGCGAGAGCACGTAGTCGATGTATTCCGCCGTGCGCTCGCCGGGCCTTATGCCGGGAATGAAGCCGCCATGCTTCTTCAGGTTCTCCGCGGTCTCCGTCGGGTTGAACACGATCGCCGTGTAGAAGAAGGCGAAGAAGACGATGAGCGCGACATAGAGGATCAGGAACAGCGGGCGGCCGTGGCCGAGCTGGGTGGTGATGGTGACGAACCAATCCGGCCCCTGACCGGCGTTGAAGTTGGCGACCGTCGTCGGCAACAGCAGCAGCGAGGAGGCAAAGATCGGCGGGATCACGCCGGAGGTGTTGAGCTTGAGCGGCAGATGCGAGGACTGCCCCTCGAACATGCGGTTACCGACCTGCCGTTTGGGATACTGGATGAGCAATCGGCGCTGCGCCCGCTCCATGAAGACGATGAAAGCGATGACGGCGACCGCCATCACCAGGACCAGGACGATCAATCCGGTCGAGAGCGCGCCCTGACGACCGAGCTCGAGGGTCCCGACGATCGCGGAGGGCAATTCCGCAACGATGCCCGCGAGGATGATCAGCGAGATGCCGTTGCCGATGCCGCGCGAGGTGATCTGCTCGCCCAGCCACATCAGAAACATGGTGCCGCCGGTGAGCGTGATCATGGTGCCGATGCGAAAGAACCAGCCCGGATCGCTGACCACGCTGCCCGCCCCTTCGAGGCCGACCGCGATGCCATACGACTGAAAGCACGCGAGCAACACCGTGAGGTAGCGCGTGTACTGGTTCATCACCTTGCGGCCCTGCTCGCCCTCCTTCTTGAGCTGCTCGAGCGTGGGCGAAACCGTGGTCATCAGCTGGATGATGATCGAGGCCGAGATGTACGGCATGATGTTCAAGGCGAAGATCGCCATGCGGTGGATGCCACCGCCGGAGAACATGTTGAACATGCCGAGGATTCCGCCGGCCTGCGAGCGGAAGATCTGGTCCCATGCCGACGGATCGATACCCGGCAGCGGGATATAGGTGCCGAAGCGATAGACGAGCAGCGCGCCGAGCGTAAACCAGATGCGCTTCTTGAGCTCGTCGGCCTTCGCGAGAGCGGAGAAATTGAGATTGGCGGCGAGTTGTTCTGCTGCAGAAACCATGGGCTTGAAGCTCCCGTTCCGCCCCCGAGAAACGTCCTTTGGGCGCCCCGACCTATATAGGCATCAAGCCGGCTGTTCGCCCGTCTCCCGGGCGGGCGCCAGGAGCGTGACCGAACCGCCGGCCTTCTCCACCGCCGCCACCGCCGATTTGGATGCCCCCCAGACCGTAAACGCGACCTTGGCCTTGATTTCGCCCGAGCCCAGCAGCCGGACCCCATCCCTGGCCCGCCGCAGCACGCCCGCCTTTACCAGGGCCTCGGCATCGACCGGGGCGCCGGCGTCGAGCTTGCCGGCGTCGATCGCCGCCTGCACCCGGTCGAGATTGATCTCGTTCAGCCTGCGCGCAAACGACGTGTTCTTGAAGCCGCGCTTGGGCAGCCGGCGGTGGAGCGGCATCTGACCGCCCTCGAACCCCTTGATCCGCACGCCCGAGCGCGCGGTCTGGCCCTTGCCGCCGCGACCGCCGGTCTTGCCGGTGCCCGAGCCGATGCCGCGTCCGATGCGGGAGCGCTTCTTGCGCGCCCCCGGACGGTCGGCGAGTTCGTGCAACTTCATTGACGCTCTCCCTTCGCGTCCACCACTCTGACCAGATGCCTGACTTTGGCGATCATGCCCCGGGTCGCCGGCGTATCCGGCACCTGTGCAGTGCGCCCGATTCGGTTGAGGCCCAACCCGATGAGCGTCTCGCGCTGGGTGTGCTCGCGCCGTATCGGGCTGCCGGTCTGTTCAATCTTGATCAGCTTGTCGCTCTTGCTCATTTCGGCCTCTTAAGCATTTTCCGGAAAGTGGACACCGGTTTCCGCAGAAAATGCGACCACGCGATAACCTGGCGCGCCTTGCCGGTTTCAGTCGGCGGCCTGCTCGGTCTCGCCCGGTTCGCGCCGGCGCGCCTGCAGCGTCGATACCTTGATATTGCGGCGCGCAGCGACGGAACGCGGCGAGTCCTGATGCTTGAGGGCGTCGAAGGTCGCGCGCACCATGTTGTAGGGATTAGAGGAGCCGAGCGACTTCGCCACCACGTCCTGCATGCCCAGGGTCTCGAACACGGCGCGCATCGGGCCGCCGGCGATGATCCCGGTCCCGGGAGGCGCCGCCCGCAGGTAGACCTTGCCCGCGCCGTGGCGTCCGGCCACGTCGTGGTGGAGCGTGCGGCCTTCGCGCAGCGGCACGCGGATGAGACCGCGCTTGGCGGCGTCGGTTGCCTTGCGGATCGCCTCCGGCACCTCGCGCGCCTTGCCGTGGCCGAAGCCGACCCGGCCCTTCTCGTCGCCGACGACCACCA
>DASSJW010000896.1:0-5570 GCA_035690995.1 Xanthobacteraceae bacterium | reverse complement strand
CGCGGCCTCGGCCGCGCGCAGCAGGGACGCCAAGTCACCGTGGGTGGCCGGAATGAGCACGGGCGTCGCACCGCTGTCGCGCGCAACGTCGAGCGTGTGTTCGGTGAGGCTGAGCAGGAAAGAGGCGCCCGCTTTGGCAGCCCGGCGCAGCTCGTCGGTCGCGGCCGAGTCGACGCTGACCGGAAGGCCGGCAGCCTTGAGCCCGCATATGGCGTCTTCGAGATGCGGGAACGGAGTGTCCGGCAAACACCCAAGGTCGATCACATCGGCGCCCGCCGCCCGCATGGCGGTGGCGCGCGCGAGGATGGCATCGACGCTCAGCGCCGAAGCGTCGACGATCTCGGCGAATATCCGCATGTCGTGACGAGACAGATCGACACCGCGGCCGCGCTTTCCGAGATATGCCGGCAAGTCCTTCAATTCCTCCGGCCCACGCTCGAACCGGACGCCGAATTCGCCACTCAATCGGTCGAGGTCGGCGCGGCAGCGTCCGGGCACCACGATCCGGTCGGCCTGCACCGGGCGCGGCAGGCGGCGCGAGATGATCGCCTCGGTCATGAGGGCAGCGACCTTGACGCCGACGTCGAAGATCGACCATTCGAAATCTGCGTCCTCGATACGGGCCAGAACCTTCTCGAGCCGCGGCCTTGCGAGATGGCCCGTGAGAAAGAGGATGCGCTCAGCCATGCGCGACGAGCTCACGCTTACGGCGGGCCAATGCCTGTTCGAGCTCAGAAAGAGTTTCAACCACCTGCGTGCCGTCGAAGGACTTCAGTCGGTCGGTATTCTCCAGATCGATGCGACGTGGAAAGACCTTGACCGTGCCTTTGGGCGCTTCGGTTTCGAGCTCGGGGGCGGTGTCGCAGGCAAAAACGATGGCCGGCACGCGGCACTTGCCGGCCTGCGCGAAGACGTTGGTCGCAAGATTATCGGAAATCCCATAGACGCATTTCGCCACGGTGTTCGAGGTCGCCGGCGCCAGCACCAAGGTGTGGTAGACACCGTAATAGAAGTACCCGACGGGGGGTGAGCTGGCGGTCGTGTCGCGGAAGATGCGCGTCGCTTTCGGCAGACTCAGATCCTGCTTGTACATGCGCAGCACTTCTGCGGCCGCCTTGCTGACGAACAAGTCCACATCCTCCAGCGCACGGACCGCGACCAGGCATTCCTTGAAGAAATGCCCTGATCCCGTGAGCGCCCAGCCCCAGCGCGGTATCTTGACCTTGGCCATCGTGAAGAAATTCTAATGCAGTGGCATGCAGCTAACGCAAGTCGATGCGGGCACCCAGCGGCTCCCCGCTGCGCATAGCGGCGGCTGCCACCGAATGCCCGGCGGGACCGGCGATAAAGGCGTCAGCGCCGCTCGCGCGAAGGAAGCGCGGAAAAGCCGGGTCGAGCATCCCGCCCGCCACGAGATCCCTCGCCCGTAGCGGACCGGCGGGGACATCGGCGTGCTTGACGAGCAACACCCGTTTCGCCCCGAGCTTGCCAGCGAGCCAGGCTGCAAGACTATCACTTGTCACGTCCCACGACCACGGAATGCCCTTTGCGCCACGTAGCATATGGGCCGGCGACCAGATCGGAACGCCGCCGGCGCGCAATACGCTGCGGATGGCCGTGGCCGACTCCGCGCGCCGCATTGGCAATCCCAGATGCGCGAGCGCACAGCCGTACTGATCCATGGCGAGTACCGCCATTTCATGGGCCGCGCGATCGTCGAAGCCCATGCGGGGCTGTGCCATGCGCACGGCGTCGGCAAAGGGCCCGCCACCGGGCACCACCACCGCGCAGCCTGCGCAAGCCGCAATGGCATCAAGCCAATCCTTGAGGTGTGGCGAGAAGGCATAGCTTCCGCCGAGCTTGAGGACCGTCAGGCCGATTGCGCCGCGCATTCACTCTGCAGCATTCGGCTGTCGTGCCGCCGCCGGATAAAGTTGACGCACCTCAGCCACGTCAGCCGGCCGTTCCCGCACGATCTCGACACCCACGCCGCCGGGGCCGATGTCGAGCTTCTCGACCCGCGCCGTTACATTCACGACGCGTGGATGCCGAAGCACCAGATCGGCCACGCGTTCGGCAAGCGTTTCGAGAAACGCGATGTGCTCCTGCGCCACAATAATCCGGATGCCGTCGGTGATCACATCGTAGGAGAACACGTCCCGCATATCTTCTACGGAATGGCCGACCCGCCGCACCTTGACGTCGATGTTGAAGCGGACGTTCTGCGGGCTCTCACGCTCGCGCGCATAGGCGCCGATACGGGCGGGGACGACAAAATCGCGGACGTAAATGCGGTCGGTCGGGGCGTCACCGCCGGTCGGATCGACGGAATATCCCCTCGCCGCCAGCAGCCGGTAGTCAACCTTCGCCACGGCAGCGTCCTGGGAGGCGGCGCTGTGAGGATCGAACGGAATGAGCTCGCGAATGATGCCGACCGAGGCCGGATCGATGCGCGCGCGGCGGTCACGCCCGACGCAAAGGGCACCGCGGAAGCCGAGATAGTCCGGCTCCAGAAGGAGCAGCCGTGGCACGTCGGGCGCCTCCAGCGATCCCGCAAGCCCCGTCATCAGACCATGCTCGCGGCAGGTGCTGACGAAATTCCGCAAGGCCGCCGCATCCATGCAATCCAGCAGCCGGCCTGCGCGCTTGTCGGCGGTGTCGAGCATCGCACCCACGAACCCGCAGTCGGCCATCAGTTGCACGAGGGCATTGTCGGCTCCGCAATCGGCAAACATGACGCCGATGATCTTGGATGTGCGAGCCAATGGCGCCAGCGCTCGCACGCACTGCTCCCGTCCGGGGCCGGGGAACAATCCGACCTTGACGTAGTCGACCCCGGTCCGCGCCATGATATCGACCGCAGCGGCAACCACCTTCGGTTCCATCGGCAGATCACCGCTGACAGCGCTGACCGGCCGTCGGCGGCGAACCGCCGCGACAGTTGCGCGCACCACATCCGGCGCGAGCGCACCCAACGCGCCGTTCGACGCGTCCTTCAAGTCGATGATGTCGGCGCCGTGCGCGAGGACGAGCGCGGCTTCGTCCGGTCCCGTCACGCTGGCCAAAAGCAGAGTCATGGGTGCCCTCCGCTAGCGGAATCAGACGGCAGTATGATACCTTCAGACTGCATGCTCAACGGTCGAGAGCTGGGGGCCTCTTGTTGGGGTGGCCGATGCCGGATGAGCGACCCGACAGCGCCGGTCCATCCGCCGCATCCTGCACCCGCAATAACCCCAATAACATACGAGCAAGTTATCATGATTTAAACAAACAATGGCCGTCTCATCGATCCTCACACGACAATCAATCGGAGCGCTTCTGTGATCCGCCTTCTGCTGGCCGGGGCCATCCTGTTCGCGTGGACATCAGCCTCGGCCGAGCCCGTGGAGATCAAGATCGGCTATCTGCGCGGCACACAACCGAAGACGAGCATTTCGCTCGTTGACATACCGGCCGAGAACAACGGCATCGCCGGCGCTCAGCTCGCAATCAACGACAACAACACCACCGGCAAATTCCTGAACCAACGTTTTTCGCTCGAAGAGGTACAGCTCAAAGAAAAGGACGATGTCGCGGCCGCGACCTCGGCACTAGCGGGGCGTGGGGTCTCGCTTATCATCGCCGATCTGCCGGCTGCGGCGCTGCTCAAGGCCGCTGATGCGCCCGGTTCACGTGATCTCCTGTTCTTCAATGTAGGCGCCATCGACGATCGATTGCGCGAGGAGGATTGCCGCGCCAATGTCATTCATACCGCGCCGACGCGATCGATGTTGGCCGATGCGCTGGCGCAGTACCTGGTGTGGAAGCAATGGCGCAGATGGTTCCTGGTCTCAGGCTCCCACGCCGAGGACAAACTCTATGCCGACGCGTTGCGCCGCGCCGCAAAGCGGTTTGGGGCACGCATCGTCCAGGAGAAGGTCTTCGAGGACACCGGCGGCGCGCGCCGGACCGACAGCGGCGTCGTGCAGATCCAGCGCCAACTGCCGGTGTTCACGCAAGGCGCGCCGGCCTACGATGTGCTGGTTGCCGCGGATGAGAGCGACGTCTTTGCCGCCTATCTGCCGTACCGGACCTGGGACCCCCGACCGGTCGCTGGATCCGCCGGCCTCATTCCGACGAGTTGGGACGCGTCCCACGATCAATGGGGAGCGGTCCAGATGCAGGAGCGCTTCATGAAGCTGTTCTCGCGGCCAATGTCGGCACGCGACATGCAGGCCTGGTCGGCGGCGCGCATGATCGGCGAGAGCGCATCGCGCACGCGCTCGAACGATGTCAAAGCCATGTTTGATTTTCTTAAGGGTCCGGATTTCGCCTTGGCGGCGTTCAAGGGTCAGCGGTTGACGCTGCGGGACTGGAACCTACAGCTTCGTCAACCGATTCTCCTGACCGACGGCCGAACGGTCGTATCGGTATCTCCGCAGGAAGGTTTCCAGCACCAGTTTTCCGAGCTGGACACGCTCGGGCTTGATCGACCCGAAAGCAAATGCAGGCTCAAGTAGATCCATGACCGGGAACGCAAGGATGTGGCGAGGCAGCCTGCTCGGCACCGTTTTCTTCATGCTGCTCGGCACGCAGGCGAGCGGCTTCACCGCCTATGTTTCGAACGAAAAGAGCAACACAATCAGCGTGATTGATACCGAAAAATTCCAGGTCGTGAAAACGATCAAGGTCGGGCAGAGGCCCCGCGGCATCGAGCTGACCAGGGACGGAAAGTTCATCTTGGTGGCGGTGGGCGACGACGACACCATTCAGATGATCGATACCGCCACGTATGAGATCGTCGCCACCTTGCCGTCCGGTCCCGATCCCGAACTGTTCACGCAAGACCCGACCGGGACGATTCTGTACGTCGCGAACGAGGACGCCAACACCGTCACGATCATCGATATGGAGAAGCGTGTGCCGCTCGGCGAGGTGCAGGTCGGCGTCGAGCCGGAAGGCATGGGCATCAGTCCGGACGGCAAGATTCTGGTCAATACCTCCGAAACGACCAATATGGCGCATTTCATCGATACCCAGACGCGCCAGATCGTTGCCAATGTGCTGGTCGACTCGCGTCCTCGCTTTGCCGAGTTCAAGCACGACGGCTCGGAGCTTTGGGTATCCTCCGAGGTCGGCGGAACGGTGAGCGTCATCGACCCCGTCAAGCGGGAAGTGACCAAGAAGGTCGCCTTCGACATTGCCGGCTTGCGCAAGGAGGCGATCCAGCCGGTCGGCATCAACATCACCAAGGACGGCAAGACCGGATTCGTGGCGCTTGGGCCAGCCAATCGTGTGGCCGTTATCAATGGCGCAACTCACGAGGTTCAGAAGTATCTGCTCGTCGGGCAGCGTGTCTGGCACTTGGCATTCACGCCGGACGAGAAGTATCTCCTGACCACCAACGGCGTATCGAACGACGTATCCGTCATCGACGTCGCCAGCCTCAAGGTAATCAAGACGATCCAGGTCGGCGAACTGCCTTGGGGAATCGCGATCTCGCAGCGGTAAGACCGCGCCCCCGGTTTGCCTCACGATCGACGCGGAACACTATGCACGCAATGAACAGCATCGAGCCGCCAGCGGTCGCG
>DASSJW010000895.1:0-7541 GCA_035690995.1 Xanthobacteraceae bacterium | reverse complement strand
GGGAGCGGCTGCCGGAAGTCTACAAGCAGTCGAGCCGCCGGTTCGCCGACCATCTCAATGCAAAAATGCGTGCGTCGGCCTGCGGCTGCAGCCATCGCAGACTCCCCGGCCACTCGAATTCTCCCCTGCGGAGATCGAAAGGCTTGCGCAGTGCGAGCACTGGCGCTGGCTCGTCGAACATCGCCTGTCGGGGTGGCAACGCGGTGATCAACGCGACGACAGCCGGCTCCTGCACCCGCACCTCGTCGACTGGACCGATCTTCCCGAACACCCTCGCGAATTGAACCGCGCCGTGGTCCGAAAGCTGCCGGAGCTACTTGCATCTGCCGGGATCGAGGTCAGACGCGAGCGCGCGCTGCCGGCCGTGGACAGCAGGGGCATCGAGCTCGCGACGAATCGCCTGCAGGCGCGCACTGGTGACACCCATGGCGAACACCTGGTGATCGTCCTCGATCCATTGATGGGGGCTTCGCGCAAGATCATGGTCATGGCGAAAACCGCCGCGGACACCTCGGTCTGGCTGCTGCTCCGGGAGAACATGCTGGCCACGCTCGCGCATTCTGCCGAGGACGAAGCCCTGATCGGTATTGAAGGTTGGCTGTCCGAGAAGGAGTTCGCCGCGATGACCAGTGCGCCGCTATCCACCCCTGGTGGCGAATGGCACGGGGCTGGCGCCAAGCCAGAGGCGATGACGCCGGCGTAGTCCGCCCTGTCCCCTCTCCTTTCCGAACGTCGCCCTGGCGCACACCATGTGCTGCCGTGTCGCGATTGAAGCGCGCGAGTTTGCCGCCTGCGATACCGCGATTGCGCGGCCGGCCGCTATTCGACCGGCTGGCTTTGGTACTCGGTCGCGAACTCCACCGTAAAAGCGTGGGGCGCCGACGGGGGAATGACAACCGAGATGTCACCCGTCCATTCGTTCTTCGACCACGCTGCCTGGGCGCCGCTGGTTTCGGCGCCCGTTGCGGGAATGTCTTTGCCGTCGAGACGGACGAAGTTCACCGCGCCCTCAATGCCATGGAACTGCAGGCGATAGGCGCGCCGCGAGACGCTCTGGAAGGCGCCGTCACCGCTCTCAGGGGTCACGTCGAACCGGACTCCCTTGCTACTCTGGCTGAAACGCAGGTGGGTGCGTTGGAACTCGCCGCCCTCATAGGCGATGCTCAGTCCATCGTCTTCATACAGCGAAAATGCGCGGGTCCTGGTGGTGCCGGCGAGATCGATCGGGGCAAAGCCGTAGATGTGGACGGACAACGGATCGACCGGCTTTTGCCCGGTATACTGCATCTCCGGCCCGAGCGGGATCACCGAGCCCGCGCGCACGTAGGCCGGGACGCGATCGAGCGGAACCGACTCGCGCTCGATTGTTTCGCCGCCCTGAACCGGCTGCCGTTCGCCGAAGAGGTCGTACCACGTGCCCTTGGGCAGATAGAGCTTGCGATCGCCATCGTCGTTGAACAGCGGCGCCACAAGGACGTCGTCGCCGACGAAGAACTGATCGTCGATCCGAAAACCGGCCGCATCCTGTGGCTCCACCAAATGAAGGGGGCGGATGACCGGCACACCGGTTCGATGTGCCAGTTCGTGCAGCGAATAGAGATAGGGAATGAGACGGTAGCGCAGATTCAGGAACGAGCGCGCCGCGTTCTCGACCGCCTCGCCATGGGAATAGGGCTCGTGGTCGCCCTTACCGTGCGACCACATGAACGGGTAGAACGTGGCCGCCCCGAACCAGCGCGCATAAAGAATGTCTTCTGACTTTCCGTCCCAGCCGCCGATGTCCTGTCCGACGTTGGAAAAGCCGGAAAGCGTCAAGTTCAGCATGGCGCGTGTATGCGCGCGGAAATTGGCGTAGGTCGGCACCGAATCCCCGGTCGTAGTCCAGCCCAGCCGCTGGCTTCCCGCAAACCCGGGCCGCACCATTCCGGTGCTGCGCCCGCCGATGCGATCGAGCACGCCATTCACGACGGCGAGAGGATAAACCAGACCAAACAGGTTTCGCGTCTGCGCCACCGACATGCCGGTGCTGGGCCAGAATTTCTGATCCGCGTTTCGGACATGGTCCATCTCGCCGAAGTCGACCATGCCGAGGATTGCGCCATTCTTGAGCGCATCGGTCCATTTGACGGCAAAGACATGATCCACGGCGCGCTCGGAGAAATAGTCCAGATATGCCACGGAGCTTTTGTTCTCAACGTCCTCGACGTTCGTATCTCGACCGATCGCCGGGCGATTGTTGCGATCGACCATCAGGAAGCCGCGCGCAGCAAGATCGTTGAGCAAGGCAGAGTCGTCGTTGCCATGCCACGTCCCGAACATCGGCATGCCAAATCCCACCGTCAGCCTGCCCCGGTAGCGCTCCCACAGCGCGTCGATGAAGGCCTTGCTGGTGGCCTGCTGGTCGAATGCATCGTAGTAGATGACGTCGAACGGCAGCTTGCGCTGCCGCATCTGCTGCCCGACGTCGAGGCCTTCGCGACCTTGATAGCTGGCCTTGCCCTGGTGGTAGCCGAACGCCCAGAGCGGCAGCATTGCCGGACGTCCGGTCAGCTCAGTAAATTGCGAGAGGATCTCTTTCATGGGGCCGACGAATACGTAGAAATCCATCTCTCCGCCGCTCGCCTTGAGCTGCAGCCGGCTCTTGGCAGACGCGCCGACATCGAACGTTGAAGGCCGGTAGTTGTGGAAGAACAGTCCGTAGCCGGCGCTGCTCATGTAGAAGGGAATGCTCTTGTAGCTTTGATTGGACTCGCTCGCGAAGGCGTCGCGATTGACGATCTCGATCCGCTGCCCGCGCTGGTCCATGGCGGCGCGCTTGTCGCCAAATCCGTAGATGCGCTCCACATTCTGCAACTCGATCCGTGCGACCCGCTCGCCGGCGTCAATATCCCAGTTGTCAATCAAGACCTTGTCGGGTGTCCGCAGCTGCAGCGAAACGACCTCATCCTCCAGGGATAGATTCAAGATCGCTGCAGAGGTGCTGAACGTTACTTCATTCGGCTGCGCGTCGACCCACACGTCGACGGCTGGGTAGGACTCATCGGATTTGGTCGTCACATATTCCGGAAGAGTAGCGGTCTCAGCCTCCACCGGAACGATGCGAACGCGAAACGTCGTCGGTGACAGAAACGTCACCAGCACCTCCACTGACTCGGCGCGCGCGATCCTGAAGGAGCGATCGTTTTCGCGCATGACGGATATGCGATCCGCGCCATCGCCACCCTGAGCGAAGGCCGTCGGCACCATTGGGCCGGAGAGCAGAACGCCTGCGGCCACCGCGAGGCAGCCGCCGATTCGCAATCGCAGGTTCGACTGTCTCAACGACAAATTCCTTGTGATTGGCGCAGTTCCGGACGCGCCGGTGTCGAGCGGCGCCCAATGACTTCCGCGCAAACTGGGAACATCGAGAGGCCGCACCCGAGCGTGGTGAGGAATGCGGATATTTTGATGTATGACGAAGGGCTATTTTGCGGCACGGAACGTCGATCGCAGCCCGACCTGGCGAGCCCGGCCTGCGCCGAGGAACGCGGCCATTCGTGTCCATGCCTGTCGACGACCGGCAAGTCTGCCGCGGCGCCCGGAGCGAAATCGCTCCGGATCGAAACACGATTTCGCCCTAAATATTGATCCGTCGGGTTCTTATCCGAAAAATCTGCAGCTCTTCGGGATCACGCTCTAAGGGCGGTCACGTGACGAGGTCACGGAGCCTCATCTCGCCTGCCACGGCAATGCGAGCACCGCAGACGCGGCCGCGTCACAGGCGCCACGACCTGCGCCCTACTCCACCGGCTTGACGTTCGCGCCCTTCACAACCTTGCCGAGATAGTCGAGCTGCGCGCGCCAGAACCTATCGAGTTCCTGCGGACTCGACCCGATGCCGACGATACCGACGTCGCCATAGCGGCGAATCACCTCGGGGTTCTGCATGGCGTTCCTGGTTTCCGCAGCGATTCGTTCCACGATGTCCTTCGGCGTGTTGGCGGGCGCGAAAATCGCAGTCCAGAACGGAATGGCGTAGCCCGGCAGCGTGTCGGCGACCGGCGGCACCGTCGGCAGCACCGGCGAACGCTCGGCCGTGGTGATGGCGAGCGCGCGCACCTTGCCGCTCTGGATGTTGCCGAGCTGGGTCGGCGGACCGTCAAACATGATGGCGACGCGCCCGGCCAGCAGGTCGGCCATGATCGCCGAATTGCCGCGGTAGGGAACGTGCACGATATCGACGCCGGCCATCGACTTGAACAGCTCGCCGGCGAGATGGGGCATCGTGCCCACGCCCGAGGAGCCGTAGCTGTACTTGCCGGGATTGGCCTTGAGCAGCGCGATGAGTTCGCCCAGATCCTTTGCCGGCAGGTCCGGATTGGTGACCAGCACCAGCGGGAAGCTGCCGGCGAGCGTGACCGGGATCAGGTCCTTGATCGGATCGTATGGCAGATTCTTGTAGACGAGTGCGTTGACCACCGCCGAGGACACCGACTGGAAGATCAGCGTGTAGCCGTCGGGCCGTGCGCGCGCGACGGCGTTGGCCGCGATGGTGCCGCCGGCGCCGCCCTGGTTCTCCACGACCACCTGCTGGCCAAGCTGATCGCTGAGGTGCTGGGCGGTGAGCCGCGCCATCATGTCGACACCGCCCCCCGCCGTCAGCGGAACGACGAGCTTGATCGGCCGGCTGGGCCAGGCTTCCTGCGCCGGCAGCTCGCCGCTTGCAGCGGCGACCAGCGCGAGCACCACCAGAGAATGCGCCAACAGCCGGCGCGCCCGGAAACGGCGCGTCCCGTGATGCATGTCCATCGTCTTCCTCCCCGGGTGGCCGCGGCGGACCTCGCCGGACCTCCGTCATCCGCCGCACCTTGTCGTCGCCGAAACGTGTGCGAAGTGCTTGCCCGGCGTGCGTGCGCTTGCCACGATTGTAACGGGCGCGCAGCCATAGTCCAAAGGCTTCCCGAATCGCCCGACGGCAGGAGGAAACATGTCGACGCTCAAGCCCAAGATCGTGTTGTCGCGGCTCGACGGCACCAATTGGACGCGCAAGGGCCTGCGGCCCTTTCTGGAATATCGCGATCTCGGGCTCGCGGAAGCGACCGAGGGCCGCGTCGGCGGCACCATCGGGCGCGCCATCAAGAAGTTCGAGCCGGGCGGCGGCGCACCGCGCCACACCCACAACACCAGCTTCCACCTGATCTTCGTCATGCGCGGCTGGTTCCGCACCGAATTCGAGGGGCTCGGAGAGGTGACGGTGCGGCAAGGCGACTGCATCGCCTATCAGGGCCAGATCCCGCAGGAGCACATTGAATATTCCGACGATTTCGAGGTCATGCAGATCGCGAGCCCGGCGGACTATCGCACCGACAATATCGTGCCCTGAACGCCGGGACGGGATGCGCGCGCGGTCGCCGGAACCGGGTGGGGTCCCGACGGTCCGGCCGCTCGGGGTCCGACCGGGTGCATGACCCTGTCGATGCGCCGGTTTTCGCGCTTTCGGTCCACTCGACATCCCTGATAGACTCCGTCGTTGCCGGAATCACGCGGTCCAGCGGATTGCTTATGCCGAACGTCTTCATAACCGCGACGCTGGTCGCGGCCTGCCTTATCAGCCTGGTGCAGCCGTTTCCCCTCGCCGCGGAGCCAGCCGCGGAACAGGGAGAGGGCACCGTCAGCATCTACAACCTCGACAGCGCGACGCACACCGCCGGCGTGGCAATCGACGGTCCCATCGACAAGACCATCGCGAGCCACGCCCTGGAGCTGATCAGGTTCCTGCGCGTGGACAACGACGAATTGACGGTTTATCTCAATTCGCCGGGCGGCGACGTGGCCGCGGCCATCGAGATCGGAGAGGAAGTCCGCAAGCTGTCGGTGTTGACGGCCACCGACGATCATGGGGAGTGCCTGGGCGCCTGCGTCCTGATCCTGGCCGCGGGCGTGCGACGAAGTCCCGCGCCGGACAGCGTCGGAATCTACCGCCTGCCCGACCCCAAAGAGCCTGCGGGGCGCGATCGCGCCGGCCAGAAAAGCGCGGCGCCGGCTAAAAGAGTGCAGACCTACCTCGCCCGCATGGGCATGCCGGACCGGCTGTACAGGGAAATGATGCAGCGAGCGCCGGACAAGATGCTCGTCCTCGACGCCGCGCGCCTCAAGGCGCTCGGACTGGACGGCATCGACCCGGCCTATGAAAAATGGCTGCGCGAAAACGCCAACACCGAACGGCCGCAGCAACCGCAGCAGTGAGACGAGAGCGCACGCTGTGGGCCATCCGGATCATATCCACATCTTGTTCCTTGACCCATTCGGCATGCGCGGCGACTAGCAACTTTGCTTACCGATACCCGCGACGCTCAACGCGCCTTCAGCCGCTCGAGGCCGTCGAGGTCATCGGCAATACCTTGTCCGGGTCATATTGCGGGGCATAGCCGAGCTCGGCGCGGGCGCGCGAAATGTCATAGACGCTCGATGCCGATACCGGTGACCTTGTGGCGATTGATGAGGTCGAGCAGGCGCGGCATGTCGAGAATGTCGCCGAACGCGACGTCGGCCTCTTGCATTATCGCGAATGAGCCGGTCGTCGCGATGGCGGGTGGAAGATGACAGGACGGGGGCCTCGCGGAGGAGGCGGCTCGCTTAGGCGCCGACGACGCTCATCGCGCCGGTGATCAAGACTTTCATGCCCCCGTTTCCCATCACCTTGCGTTGGCGGCGCCGGTGATGGGATGGCCGATCCCCAGCGGCGCGGCGTCAATGAGCACGAAGGCGACGCGGGCGCGCTTGGCGTTGCGGTTGGCCCAGGCATGGTTGGTGCCGCGCTGGACCATGACGTCGCCAGCTTTGAGCTTCACCGTCGAATCGTCCATGTCCATCTCGATCTCGCCCTCGAGCACGATCACATAATCGATCGTCTCGGTGCGATGCATCCGCGGCTCGTTGCCGGGCGGGAAGTCGATTACCGCGAACCGCGTCCCGTTCGCCGGCGGCGCGGTACCGATGATGCGCGCGCCCAGATCCTCGACGTCCTCGCCGATGGAGATGTCGGCCGGGGTGCGGTCGGTCGACCAGATCAAGGTCGAGACTGCGGCGGGACTCGGACGCTTCGCATTGGTCGCCGGCCCCTGCATGATGATCTTGGCGACGTTGTTGGCATCGTGCCCGGTCACGAAGCGGCGAATGGGCGGGTATTGTTCAGTCACGATTACTGTCCTCTGAGGTTGTTGCGCCAACGCGCAGATTCACGACCGCATGCTGCACTTGTTGCCTCTGGCGGCAGCGGGATAGCTCGCGCGCTTGCTCCCATTGGAGGTGATGCACATCAATTCCCGCAAGTCACTCGAGCTTGGCGCCGACCGCCTTCACCAGGGCTGCTTGGGGTCGTCCTGGATGAGCTGCGAAAGTTGCGCGGGGCTGAGATCGACGCGCTCGAAGCTCACCGGACCGCTCGGATAAGTCTGCGCATTCGCGCCGTTGTTCACCCCCGCGAACAGGCCGACAAACGCGGCGAACAGCACGGCCATGCTGGTTGAAGCGGGCATCGTCCCCTCACCGTCAGTTCTTGT
>DASSJW010000894.1:0-2165 GCA_035690995.1 Xanthobacteraceae bacterium | reverse complement strand
TCAAATCGGGACGATGACGCTCAACGTCTGCGCCGGGTTGCGAGCAGGCCGAGCAGGATTCGCGCCGGCAGACACCAATGGCCCAACTGTTCACGTGGGCGCACGCGAGGCCGCGCGCGGCGTTAAGGAAAGATGCGTATCCGGCCCGGCGCTCAGCCAGCGAGCCTGAGCAGCTTGCCGATGAACCCGGTTCCGTCGCGGACCGCGGGCACGTTGCGGCGAAGCCAGGCGTCAAGACCAAGGCTGCGGCCTGCCGCATCGATGGCGAACATCAGCAGGACGATCGCGAGGAACATGTAAGACCACGGCCATTCGGCTGGAGCGCCGGGCTGATAGATGCCGAGCCAGAGGTGCAACACGAAAATGATCGCGAGGCTGCTGACCAGACGAACTCCGAGCCCGAGCATCAATGAAACGGCGAAGGTCAATTCGGCAAGAAAGACGATCGGATTCAGGATGTGGAGGTAGGGAAGGTAGAATTCCGTCACCAGCTCGCGGTGGAAGGCGAATGCGGCGCGGTTGCCCATCTGCTCGAGCCAGTATTTCAAGCCGCCCGAAACGGGAAGCGGCAGCTTCCAGAGCATGCCCTGAAACCACATGCCACCCACCAGCATGCGGACGAACCATATGGCAAGGTTGCGGCCGGTGCGCTGCGAGGGGTCTTGCTGCCAGTTCCGCCACGCGATCACCACGCTGGCGACAACAAGCGCCAAGAACAACACGACGAACAGGTACTTCCACCACCCCAGCGCATTGTGGTCGTCGGTGTTCCCGATCACAAAGGCCCACAGGTCGGAGAACGGATCGGCCATGACGGGCTCGCTGGTTGCAACGACGCGCTCGATGATAGGCCCGCGAGGTCACGGTTGGAGCACGTGCGGCCATCACGATCGAGTGTGCGAAGGCCCCGTTGACCGGGAACGAACGGCCTTGATGACGACCTGCATGATCTTCAGTGCGTCCGCCGTTCCGTCGGCTTCACCTTTTTCGAAATCTTGCCATCCTTGCCCCATCGCATTGGTGACATGGGCGAGACACAGCACCGACGCGTCGCGCGCCCGCGCGAAGGCGTAGAGCGCCGCCGCTTCCATTTCGACGGCGAGGACGCCCAACGCCCGGGCGCGCGCGATGGCCGCAGCCGTTTCCCGAAACGGCGCATCGGTTGTCCAGCTCGCCCCGGCAAAGACCTGCAGCCCCTCGCGTTGCAGCGCGTCTATCGCGACGGCGACGAGCTGCGGGTGCGCCTCGGCGAATGCGCAGGGCGGGGCATAATGGTAGCTGGTGCCCTCGTCTCGGAGCGCGCGGTCGATGACGACGAAGTAAGGAGGCGGCGCCAGAGTTTCGATTTGACCGGCCGAGGTGAGGCTGAGCAGAAACGAGCATCCGCAGGCAAACAGCTCCTCGGCGACGAGGACGGCGAAGGGGGCGCCGACGGCGTGCCCGATGATGCCAACTGTTTCTCCCGCCAGCTCGAAGGTGTGAAGCGCGGTGTGGTAGCAAGGCCAGGCGGCGAACCGATGGGCCTTTCCGGCGGCGTTGAGGTGGCGAACGATGTCGCCATCCGGGTCGAGGATGCAGACTGCCGGCACGTCCACGGCGGCCAAATTCTTTTGACGACGCGCTTCGCGCAGCAACGCCTTGGGGTCAAAGACCGAAGGCTCGCGATGGGTCTTGTGATCGAGAATCGGGGGACGTTCAGTCATGTTGCTCCACGGATACTCGCTCGAAGACCGCGCCGTAGTGATACGGCGGCAGCTCGACGATGCGTGAGAGCTTCAGCTCGGCGCCCTCGATGGCGGCGATCGTCTGCTCCGGCGAGACCCTCAGCTCTGTTTTCGGTCCACGCGGTTCGCCCAGGACCATGGTCTCCTCACGCGCACGCCGGTGCCAGTTTACGACGGCAAATCGACCGCCCGGCACCAGTGCCGCGGCAACGGCGCGCGCCAGTCGCGGCTTGTCCGGCACGCCGTGAAATGCATTGGCCAGGAACACGAAATCCACCAGACCCGATATCAGGTTTGCCAGCCCATAGGCATCGCCTTCGATGAATTCGCAGTTGGTGACCGCGCTCTCCGCAAGCCGCAGGCGAGCCACATCAAGCAACTGACGGTCGATATCGATCCCAACGACGCGGCCGGCCGACTTGGCAATTTGCAAAGTGAACC
>DASSJW010000893.1:0-5481 GCA_035690995.1 Xanthobacteraceae bacterium | reverse complement strand
GTCCAAATCGTCAACGCTCGCAGCGTTCTCGATGACTGAACGCGACTGCGAGCTTGGTGCCGACGTCCGCACTGGTGGGTTGGCGCGCCCGACTGTCCCCACTCCGTCAGGCCATATTCCACCTTTGGCGGCACTTGATGGTGGACGATCCGCCGGCCACGGGCGATGGGGAACGATCCGTAATTGGCCACCCGAAAGTTGCTATACTTGACAAGTGGTGGCGCGCGACGCCAGCCCGGCGGGAGCCGGAGTCCTGGTAATGGTTTCTGCAGCAGAACAACTTGCAGCCAATCTGACGTTCTCGGCGCTGGCGAAGTCCAAGGAGCTGAAAAAACGCATCTGGTTCACGCTTGGCGCGCTTCTGGTCTATCGCTTGGGCACTTACATTCCGCTGCCCGGCATCGATCCCGCGGCCTTGGACGAACTCTTCCGCCCGCAGGCGGGCGGCATCCTCGGCATGCTCAAACTGTTCTCGGGCGGTGGCATCCACCGCGTGGCGATCTTCGCGCTGAACCTCATGCCGTACATCTCGGCCTGGATCATCATCCAGCTGATGACGACGGTGTCGCCCGCGCTTGAGCAGCTCAAGAAGGAGGACGAGCAGGGCCCGGCGATGAACCAGCACACCCGCTACCTCACGGTGGTGCTCGCAGCCTTTCAGTCCTACGGCATCGCGATCGGCCTCGAAGGCGTCGGCAACGCGGTGAGCGACCCCGGCTGGTTCTTCCGCATCTCGACCGTGTTCACGCTCACCGGCGGAGCCGTATTCATGATGTGGTTGGCCGAGCAGGTGACCTCCCGCGGGATCGGCAAGGGCACTCAGCTGATCCTCTTCGCCGGAATCGTCGCCGAGGTGCTATCCGCCATCCCCGAGATATTCGAACTGGACCGCCTCGGCGTGCTGTCGGTCGGCCTGATCCTGGTCGCGGAGGTCGGCCTCATCGTGTTCATGGAGCGCGCCCACCGTCGGCTCCTGATCCATACGAACGGGGGCCAGAGCTCGCATCTATCGCTCAAGCTGAACACCTCGGTGGAACTCCCGCCGATCTTTGCCTCCTCGCTGCTATTGCTGCCTACGACGGCGGCAAACTTCAGTGCATCCGAAGGCCTGACGCTATTCCCCCATGGGCGGCCGCTATTCCTCCTCACTTATGTTGCGCTCATTGTTTTCTTTGCCTTTTTGTTTACCGCGAGGACGGTCAACCCGACCGAGGTGGCCGACAACCTCAAGAAGGAAGGCGGCTTCATTCCGAGAATCAGCCCTGGTGAGCGCACGGCCGAGTACATCGATTATGTGCTCACGCGCATCACCGTGGTTGGCGCCGCCTACCTCGCCACCGTGTGCCTCATCCCGGAAATCCTCATTTCCTACACCGCGGTGCCATTTTATCTCGGCGGCACCGACCTGTTCGTCGCGGTGAGCGTCCCGATGAATATGATCGTGCAAATCCAGGGCTTACTCGCACCCCAGCATAAAGGGCTGATCAAGAAACCGAACCTGGGGCGGCGTCGGTGAGATTGATCCTGCCGCCGGCCGTGCGGTAGTTCATCGCCGCTTCTCATTGCCCTGATCCTCTTCGCCTCTCGCGTCATCGCCGGAGCGCTATTGAGCGGCCCGAGACGTTCGCGAAGCTGATGAACGCCGGCTGGCAGCCGCATCGGGGTCAACGACGAGCGCGCGCATGCGGACGTTTCCTTGTGTCCATCTGCTGCCGCAAACCCCGACTCTGGCGGCCGGCATCCTTCGTCTCATCGCTTAGCCGCCGCACGATCTCAATGGTCTTGCGGATGTCCCCCTCGCTCAAATCGGCGCCTATCGTCGATGCAATTTCCAGTAACCGCGCGTTCAACTCGCGATAGCGCGTATGGCCCTTGCGGGTGAGGCGCACCAGCTTCGATCGCCGGTGCCTCGGATTGTCGATGAACTCCACGAGCCCCTCGGCCGCGAGTTCGTCCGCGAGCCGCTGCATGCGCTGGCGGCTGGTTGGCCGCATCTGCGCGATCTGCGGCACCGTGAGGGGGCCGATGAGCGCCAGGCTGCGCATGAAGCCAAAGGTGCCGGCACCCCAACTGGTGATTAACCCGGTCTTCTGACCAAGCGCGCGCAAGCGAAAGAAGAACTGCGCGACCTCGAGCATTAAATCCGCGACCGCCGCGCCGCCCTTGCTGCTGGCGACCCCGCTCGCACCTTTCCTCTGCTTCACCGTGGCCATCGCTTTCCACTCCGTCGTTGCACACGGCAACATTGACACTGTTGTTGTCAATCCATAAGATGACAACAAAGTTGTCACTCTCGGGCGTCCTCGCCTTCGACGCATCGCTTGGCGAGCAGGAGGACCCGCATGAGTTCAATCAGCCAACAGGGGGGTGACAGGGAAACAGCACGCGCGATTGCGCGACCACCCTTCCTGTTTCTCGGCGCTCTTCTGCTCGGCTTCGTTTCGGATCACCTGTTGCTCTTGCCGTTCCCAATTTCGAGAATCGGCCCAGCCCACTGGATCAGCGCCGTCATTGCCGGCTCGATGATTCTCATCGGCATTGGGGTCTTTGCCGCGGGCATTCGCAGCTTCTCCAGCGCTGCGACCCCGGTTCAGGGGACTAAGCCTACCCGAGCGCTGGTGACGACCGGAATTCACGGTTGGAGCCGCAACCCCATCTACCTCGGAATGTTTCTCGTCTATGGCGGTATCGGCATAGTCGTGCGCAGCCCGTGGATTTTGATCCTCGCGCTGCCGCTCGCCATCACCATGCGCTACGGTGTGGTCGCGCGCGAAGAGGCCTATCTCGAGCGGCGCTTCGGCGGCGCCTACCGCGACTACAAGGCGCGTGTCCGCCGCTGGCTGTAGCCGTTAAGCGCGAAGGGGGCATGAGCATTTGCGATATCGGCAATCGGAGTGTCCATCGCGCCGGTTCGATGCCGGCACGCCGTCCAGGATCGCTAATGGTAACGTCGGTCAGCGGGCTTGGGCGCTCAACCTTCTGACCACGCCAGTCGTCGCAATTCCCGAAGCGCTGACTGACCCGCTGTCCCGTCAACCAGCCAGGGGTCGATACGCCCGTCCGAGGCTTCGGCGTGATCGCGCCGGTCCTGCAATGCGTGGACACAGCCGCAGCGACGCTCCGTTCAATTTCGGTTAGGTCATCGGCGGGACTGGCGCGCCACGGTCGATGAAGATGGGCACTATTGCTTCGCCGTGACGCTATGACTCCGCAGCCCGCCACGCGTTCCAATCGGCAAATCTGCGACGGCCCGCGATCTTGCGCTACGCCTCGAACTGTCTTCCCGATTTCACAGCGTGGTCCCGGTACCCTTCGATAGCGGCCCTCGACTTCACGAGCATGCTCCGTTTGACAAGCGACGGTGAGGATCGCTAATGTATTGAAACACTGTTTCATTGGATGAAACATGCCGAAGGTCACTGCACTGCGCGCGCCAACAGGGAAGCCGAGGTCCCTCGTCGAAAGTCCGGCAAACGAGACGGTCGGCCTCTCGCTGCGCTTGTTGGAGCGACTCGCGTCCTTGAGAGAACCGATCGGCGTCTCCGAGCTCGCACGCGAATTCGCGTCGTCGAAGGCGACCGTCTATCGCCACCTCCAAACTCTCATGCTGCATGGCTTCGTGCGTCAGGAAGCGACGACGATGCGCTATGCAGCGGGAATCAAGCTGTTCATTCTCGGCGAGCGCCTGAGGGAGCGCTTCGACGTCCTCGCGATTGCCCGGGACGATCTGGCGCGACTCCGCGACGAGACGGGGCAGCCGGCGACCTTGTCCGCGCTGGTTGAACATCAGGTCGTGATCTTGGAGGTCCTGCAGGGTCACGCGATCGTCAATTTCGGAACGCAACCCGGAACCGTGCTCGATCTTCATGCGAGCGCCCACGGAAACGTTGCATTGGCGTTCGGCCCCGAGAACCTCATGGAGTATTGCCTTGCGAAACCGCTCAAAGCCTGGACGCCGCATACCATCTGCTCGCCAAGTGCTCTTCAGCGCGCCGTGGTGCAGGTGAGAGCGCGCGGCTGGGCCACTGCTCCCAACCGGGTACTGCAGGGCGTGAACGGTCTGGCGGCTCCGCTGTTCAATCACGGCGGTGACTATGCCGGTGCGGTCGCCATTGCGGGCTCCATTCAATACATCCCGGCATCGCCGCCTCCGGCCCAGATCAGAGCAGTCACGCAAACGGCGGAGCGCATATCCCGCAAGCTCGGGTGGAATGGGAGATGGCCAAGAAGCGTCACAAGAACGGGCAATGGCAGCTGAGCGCGGAGGCGGCCGAACTGTACGAGCGCTACGTCGCTCGGTACATCCTCGGACCTTGGGCGCCTTTGCTTGTCGATGTCGCTCACGTCGGTGCCGGCGAGCGCGTGCTGGACGTTGCTTGCGGGACTGGCGTCGTCGCTCGCGCCGCAGCGGAACGCGTCGGTTCTGCCGGACGTGTCATAGCAGTTGATCTGAACCCCGGAATGATTGCCGTCGCACGATCGCTCCCGACACCCGTCGGCGCGTCAATCGAATGGATCGAAGGCAGCGCGCTCGATCTTCGATTGCCGGACGTCAGCATGGATGTGGTCCTCTGCCAGCAGGGACTGCAGTTTTTTCCCGATAAGGCGCTTGCAATGCGGGAGATGCGCCGTGTGCTCGCCCGTGGCGGCCGCCTCGCGCTCAGCGTCTGGAACGGTGTCGGGCTTTACAACAGCGCGGTCGGCGAAGCGCTCACTCGATTTGTCGGCGACGCAGCTGCCTTGCAGTTTTGCGCCTCGCGACAGGTCCCTACCAAAGAGGAGCTGCAGCGTCTTGCAATGGAAGCGGGCTTTTCAGCGGTGGACGTGCGCGTCAGTCGGATCAATGTGCACCTCCCTCGGCTGGATAAATTCACGTTGGACCATTTGTCCGCAACGCCGCTCGCACCACTTATCGCCGCCACCGAGCCGGCGGCGCGAGAGAAGGTCGGCGCGAGCGTCATGAAAGAGCTTCAGCACTATGCCGACGGCGAGGGCGTAACCTATCCGGAAGAAACACACGTGCTGACGGCAAGAGTCTCGTGACCATCAAGTCGTTCAACAGGAGGCAAGCATGCTGGACGTTCCGAAACGCGTTCTTGCGGCAAGCCGCGGCGGGACGAATGCGACGCGGCGGACGGCCGCTGGTTGGCTGTTCACGTTGCTCGCAATCGCGTCCGCGCCGACCGCACTGCAGCCGGTCTATGCCGAGTCCTATCCCGAGCGAACGATCAAGATCGTCGTCCCGTTCTCCCCCGGCGGTCCGACCGACGTTGTGGCTCGGTTGATCGCGCAGTCGCTCTCTTCCAGACTGGGACAGAACGTTGTCGTTGAGAATCTTGGCGGTGCCGGGGGAAGGATCGGCGCCAAAGCGGCCGCCAGCGCGCAACCGGATGGCTATACGTTGTTGCTGGGCGGAACCAACGTCAACGCCATGCTTGGGGCGCTCTACAAGAATCTTGGGTTTGATCCCACCGACTCCTT
>DASSJW010000892.1:0-3181 GCA_035690995.1 Xanthobacteraceae bacterium | reverse complement strand
GTTCATGCGCTCGACGGCGGGCGATGCCTTGTCATCCATGGTCGCGCGCGCGAAGCCCATGTGATCGACGATGATTCTGAGGTTGGGATAGCGCGCGGCAACCTCGCCGATCTCGGTCAGCCGCTCCGGTGCGTGCACCATCACCGGGATATCGTTGCGTTGCGCCTCGGGCCAGAACCAGCCCGCGGTCCCGTCAGTGAGCCACGGCCGGTCCGCGTCGCGGTGGAACGTGAGCCGCACGCCCAGCATGCCCGGCTGCTCCCGCCATCGCTTGAGCGCGTCCTTGCCGGCGCTGGTTTTGAGCGCGATGCGGCCCATCACCGCGAAGCGGTCCGGATATCTGCGCGCGCCCTCGAGCGCATAGTCGTTGCGGTCGGCATCGAAGGAGGGCGGGACCAGGATCGCGCGGTCGACGCCGGCGCGATCCATGTCGGCGATCAGTTGCTCATAGCCGAAGGGTTTGCGATCGCCCACGCCGTCGCCAAGCCGCCGATCGGGCCGGTCCGGCGGCCACACATGCACTTGCGCGTCGATGATGATCATGTCGGAGGTGGCAATGGAACGTCCGGCGCGGACCGGGATGGCTGGAAGGAGGGGCTATCCGGCCTTCTGCAATTTCTCCGCGACACGCGGCGCGAAATAGCTGAGCACGCCGCATGCGCCCGCGCGCTTGAAGGCAATCAGGCTTTCCATCATGGCCTTGTCGCCGTCCAGCCAGCCGTTCTGCGCCGCCGCCATGATCATCGAATATTCGCCGGATACCTGGTAGGCGAAGGTCGGTACGCCGAAGGCGTCCTTCACCCGGCACAAGATGTCGAGATAGGGCATGCCCGGCTTGACCATGATCATGTCGGCGCCCTCGGCGATGTCGAGCTCGACCTCGCGCAGCGCCTCGTCGGTATTGGCCGGATCCATTTGATAGGTGCGCTTGTCGCCGGTGAGCGTGGTGGCCGAGCCCACCGCGTCGCGGAACGGGCCGTAGAAGGCCGACGCATATTTCGCGGCGTAGGCCATGATCGACACGTCGGCGAAGTCGGCCTGATCGAGCGCGCTGCGGATCGCCGCGACGCGGCCGTCCATCATGTCGGAGGGCGCAATGACGTCGCAGCCGGCTTCGGCCTCGACCAGCGCCTGCTTCACCAGGACCTCGACCGTTTCGTCGTTGAGGATGGCGCCGTCGCGCAACAGGCCGTCATGGCCGTGACTGGTATAGGGATCGAGCGCGACGTCGCAGAGCACGCCGATCTCCGGCACCTCTTTCTTGATCGCGCGAATGGCGCGACAGACCAGGTTGTCCGGATTGAGCGCCTCGCTGCCGTCCTCGTCGCGCCGCCGCGGGTCGGTATACGGGAACAGTGCGATGCACGGGATGGCGAGCGTAGCTGCCCGTTCGGCGTCCCGCACCGCCTCATCCACCGACAGGCGCTCCACGCCCGGCATCGAGGCGACCGGGATCCGCGCCTTCGTTCCGTCGACCAGGAACAGTGGCCAGATCAGGTCGTCCGCGGTCAGCACATTCTCGCGCACCAGCCGCCGCGCCCACTCGGCTTTGCGGTTGCGACGCGGACGGGTCGCGAGGTCGAGACGCTTGACGGGCCTGGTCTCGACCGGGGTCAGGCGGGCTTCGATGGGACGGCCGTATTTGATAGCCATTGCGGCACTCCGGGGTGGCAAGGACTCTTTTTAGCGGTTCTGGAAAATGCCCGCCAGCACCGCCTTGCGCTCTGATCTTGCGCCCTAGCCGCGAGCGGCCCCGCAGGAAGCTGCGATCAGGCCCAGCATCTTGATGCCCCGATCGATCTTGCCGATCATGGCCAGCGCGCCGAGGCCACGGGGGGCGCGGCGCCGCCGGCGCGATCGGATTTTCCCGGCATCGGCAGCAGGATGTCGGCCGAGCTCGCATATTCGCCTCTGCCGGAATGCGTGACGCTCATGTTCGCGTATCCGGCCGCGGTGATGGCTTTCGCCGTGCGTGTGGCCCATGCTCGCCCGTCACCGAAGCTGACGAAGTAGATCGGCAGCGCAGGCTTGCCCGCCCGTGATCGCGCGAGATGGATCTGGGCCGGCGTCACGTCGCCTTCTTCGATGATGGCGCCGAAGACATTGGGATGCGCCAACAGCGGCGTGGCGTCCTCGTTATGGTCGCTGGTGCCGGGATTCTTGCAGAGCACCTTGAGGCCATGTGCTGCAGCACGATCGAACACCTTCAGCACGGTTGCATTGCTGTAGGCGTCGCGGTTGTCGGTCTCGATGAATGCAAAGCCGCCGCGTTTCGCCAGCGTCAACTGTTCCTCGAGGTTTCGCCAGAAGCCGGCGCCGTTCGGATCCGGCACGCCCTCATCGTACTCGCGCGCCGTGGCAGTGCGCGGAAGATAGGGACCGTAACCCTGCGGCTCGCCGTCCTCGCGGTAGAGATTGACGTATTTGGCGGTGTAGCCCCGCCGCGGCGCGACGGCCGTGCCATAGGGCGCCATGATCAGTTCGCCGTCCCTGCCGTCCCACGGCCCGTCGGCGCCGATGAGATAGCGCAACGGCACGCCCTCGAGCTCATTCCCTGCGGCAGCCATCGGACATACCCTTGCTACGGCTAACACTCGTGCCCGGCCGCGGCGGGTTCAACCTGGCGGCCCATAAATCGCTTGTTGTATGCGATACAAATAGTTGTCCTGGATATATTTTGCAATCAAAACGTAGCATGCAAGTTCGTCGCCGACCATCAGTTCAGTTTCAGCGCGGTCGACCAGCAATGCGGCGCGATGCCGATCCTCAAGCGGATGGATGGAGCTTGATCCGTAAGTGCGATTTGAGGGTGCGACCGACGTGGTCATGGTCGATGACGGTTCGCTGGCCATGGGATCGATCGGCGCGCTCCTCTCGAGACTTTGGCAGCGATGATGCCGAGCTCTTGAATCACCCGATCGATTTTCGATACGCCGCCCAGCGCGCCGAACGCGGCGATCAACACTGTGAGAATCTGCCCGGCAGGCGTTGCCACACCGATCACGCCGGCGGCTTGCAGGATGGCCAACACGACGTAGGCGACGACCGACAAGGCGGTCTTCTTGCCGACCAGGGCTTGGCCGCCGAGCATCTTGTCGATGGGCGACAGGATGGGGGCGCTGCCAACTGAAGCAGGCGCAGCGCCGCCGGGTGCCGGCGCGGGCTGGCCGCTCGCGAGCGC
>DASSJW010000891.1:0-4472 GCA_035690995.1 Xanthobacteraceae bacterium | reverse complement strand
CTGATGCCCAATGTGAAACTGACGCTCGCGTGCTGGGACTACGATCGCACCCGTCCGCTGATGGACGGTCGCGTGAGGCCCGAAGGGATCGATCTCGACATCGAGATTTTGCGCCCGCGCCAGGCTTTCCAGCGCATGCTGGACAAACAGGAATTTCAGGTCAGCGAGCTGTCGCTCGCGTCCTACGCCGCGCTCAAAGGGCGCAGCAATTGTCCATTCGTGGCGCTGCCGGTGGCGCTATCCAAAATCTTCCGGCATTCCTGCATTTACGTCCGACCCGACGCAGGCATCAGGACGCCGCAGGATCTGAAAGGCAAACGAGTCGGCACGTCGCAGTGGAGCTCGACCGGCCTCGTCTTCATGCGCGGGATGTTGCAGCACGATTACGGTGTCAAGGCGCAGGACATGCATTGGTTCATGGGCGGCCTCAACAGCTTCGTCGAGCCGCCGCTGATCCCGCTCGATCTTCCCAAGGACATCAGGCTCGACTTCCTCTCCGGCGCGCAGACGCTCGAGCGGATGTTCGCGGCGGGCGAACTCGACGCGCTGTTGTCGCTCTACATTCCCAAATTGTTTCTCGAACGCCGCCCGAATATCGCGCGCCTGTTTCCCAACTATAAGGAAGCCGAGCAGGACTATTACCGTCGCACCGGCATTTTTCCGATCATGCATACCGTGGTACTGCGCGAGGACGTCTATCGCGACCATCCCTGGGCTGCGCGCAGCCTCTACAAGGCATTCGTGCAAGCGCGCGATGTCGCGGTCGATGGCCTCTACGACACCGACGCGTTGCGGGTCGCTTTGCCGTGGCTCATCGATCATGTCGAGGAGACGTGGCGCGTATTCGGCCATGACTTCTGGGCCTATGGTCTGGAACCGAACCGGCCGACCTTCGCAGCCGTCGGCCGTTACGTGCATGAGCAGGGGCTTTGCCCGCGCGTGGTGAGCGCCGACGAACTTTTTGCGCCCGGCGTCGAATGATCTCCCCGCTCGGCCTCGTCCGCCGATCTGCATCTCATTGGCGCCGCGAGACCGGACCACGGTCCGCGGCCCGCGGGGGCGATTACGCTTTGAATGGCTTGCTCACAAAGCGCGAGCCTTTGAGGCCGTAACGCCAGGGATGGTCGACCGCCTTGGTGAGGCCGATGCGCGGGCCGACTGCGACCTCGACATCGCCAGCGCGCGCAAAAATCTGAAACGGCGGCTGGTCGAGCGGCAGCCCATATTGCATGTCGGTGATGCCGAGCGCCTCGCACAAGCGTCCTGGGCCGGAGCACAACAAACGTTCGTCGTTAACGCCGCGACGCCGACGCATGGCCGGGAGACCCTGCGTCGGCGCGAGCGCACGGATGAGCACGGCACTCGCCATGCCCTCAGGCTCGCACACGAAATTGAGGCACCAATGAATACCGTACGAGCGGTAGATATAGGCGTAGCCGGGCGGGCCGAACATGACCACATTGCGCTGGGTGCGGCCGCCGAAGGAATGCGCCGCAGGGTCGGTCTGATGATAGGCCTCGACCTCGACGATGACGCCGCCGGTTCCCTTGAACAGCAAAGTCGCGCCGATGAGATCGGGAGCGACGATGTGTACGCTGCGGGCAAAAAAACGTCGGTCGAGTGGTTTGAGCCTTGCCATTAGCGCCTTGCCATCGAGGGTCTCGACCATGAGCGGTGCGAGGCTTTAGCATAAGGCCATGCGCATATTCCTCGCCGGCGCCGCTGGCGCCATTGGCCGCCGGCTCATGCCCCTTCTGCTGGGCGCCGGGCATCGGGTGACCGGCACGACCCGTCATGCCGAGACGGCGCGGATGCTCGAACGGGCAGGGGTGTCGCCCGCTGTGGTTGACGTCTTCGACGCGTCAGCGCTGACCGCTGCGGTGAGCGCCGCGCGGCCTGCGGTCGTCATCCATCAGCTCACAGACCTTCCCCACGAATTGGATGAGGCCAAAGTCCGTGCCTCCGCCGCCGCCAATGCCCGTATCCGCCGAGAAGGGACGCGTAACCTGATTGCGGCGGCGCAGGCCGCGGGGGTGCATCGCTTCATCGTCCAGAGTATTTCGTTCGCCTATGCGCCGGGCGGCGAGCCGCACCGCGAGGGCGATCCGCTCGATCTGGCCGACCCGATGCGGGCGGTCACCGTGAGCGGCGTCGTCGACATGGAACGCCAGGTTCTGGCAGCGTCGGGGATCGAAGGCATCGTTCTGCGCTATGGCCTGCTCTACGGACCCGGCACTTGGTATGCGACCCCCGCCCGCAAGCCCTCCCTCCACGTCGATGCGGCGGCCTACGCAGCGCTGCTCGCAATCACGCGCGCTCGCCCCGGCGTCTACAATATCGCGGACGAGGACGGGGTGGTCTCGATCGCCAAGGCGCGCGCCGAACTGGACTTCGATCCCGATTTTCGGACGAACCTCCCAGCACAGTTGGCTTAACTGTGGCTTTTGTTGTTAACCATTCATTAATCCTGTTGCTTGCCGGCAACACGGCTAAAACATTGAGAGAAAGATAGGATTCCGGGCGGTCCGCGCCGCGATTTAGCCATACGCCGCGCCGAGATCGAGAAGCAGGCGTTGATTTCCACTCTGCGATCGCAGGCGCGATCCCCCAGAGTGCCGACGAGGCGAAGGCAGGCTCCCATGGACGCGAAGCAGGACCTCAAGGCAAGGCTGCCCAGCCGGCACGTAACCGAGGGGCCCGAGCGCGCGCCGCACCGGTCCTACTATTATGCCATGGGGCTCACGCGCGAGCAGATCCATCAGCCATTCGTGGGTGTCGCCACCTGCTGGAACGAAGCGGCCCCCTGCAACATCTCGCTGATGCGCCAGGCGCAGGCAGTCAAGAAGGGCGTCGCGGCTGCCGGCGGCACGCCGCGCGAATTCTGCACCATCACGGTCACCGACGGGATCGCCATGGGCCACGAGGGCATGAAATCCTCGTTGCCGTCGCGCGAGGTGATCGCCGACTCGGTGGAATTGACCATGCGCGGTCATGCCTATGACGCTCTGGTCGGACTTGCCGGCTGCGACAAGTCGTTGCCGGGAATGATGATGGTGATGTGCCGGCTGAACGTGCCTTCGATCTTCATCTATGGCGGCTCGATCCTGCCCGGCACTTTCAAGGGCAAACCGGTCACGGTGCAGGACGTATTCGAGGCCGTCGGCAAGCATTCGGTCGGCCAGATGTCCGATGCCGATCTGGAGACGCTGGAGCAGCAGGCCTGTCCGTCGGCGGGCGCCTGCGGGGCGCAGTTCACCGCCAACACCATGGCGACGGTGTCCGAGGCGATCGGGCTGGCGCTGCCTTATTCAGCAGGAGCGCCGGCGCCTTACGAAATTCGCGACGCCTTCTGCATGACGGCCGGCGAAACGATCGTCGACCTCATCAAGTCGGGCATTCGTCCCAGGGACATCGTCACCAGAAAGGCGCTTGAAAACGCGGCTGCGGTGGTGTCGGCGTCGGGCGGCTCGACCAATGCTGCGCTGCATCTCCCCGCGATCGCCCATGAATGCGGCCTGAAGTTCGACCTTTTTGACGTGGCCGACGTCTTCAAAAGGACACCATATATCGCGGATTTGAAACCGGGCGGCCGTTATGTCGCCAAAGATATGTTCGAGGCTGGAGGCGTTCCACTCTTGATGAGGACGCTTCTCGATCACGGGTATCTTCACGGCGATTGCATCACCGTGACGGGGCGTACGATCGCTGAAAACCTCAAGGGAGTGAAGTGGAACGAGGACCAGGACGTGGTCCGTCCCGCCGACAAGCCGCTCTCCGCCACCGGTGGCGTCGTCGGGCTGAGAGGCAACCTCGCGCCGGAGGGCGCGATCGTGAAGGTTGCTGGGATGGCGGACTTGAAGTTTACCGGCCCGGCACGCTGCTTTGATGGGGAGGAAGCGTGCTTCGATGCCGTCAAGAAAAAGAAGTACAAGGAAGGCGATGTGCTCGTGATCCGCTACGAAGGGCCCAAAGGCGGCCCCGGGATGCGAGAAATGCTGGCCACCACCGCCGCCCTCTATGGTCAGGGCATGGGCGGGAAGGTTGCGCTCATCACCGACGGGCGCTTCTCGGGAGCGACCCGAGGGTTTTGCATCGGGCATGTCGGCCCGGAAGCTGCTGTCGGCGGCCCGATTGCTCACGTCCGCGACGGCGACATCATCACGATCGACGCGGCGCAGGGCACGCTCGACGTCGACCTCAGCACGGCTGAGATTGCGGCGCGCGAAAAGACGTGGAAGCCGCGAAGCCCCGACTTCACTTCAGGATATTTGTGGAAATACGCCCAGCAGGTGGGACGGGCGCGCGACGGCGCCGTGACCCATCCCGGCGGCGCGGCCGAGAAGACGTGCTATGCGGATATCTAAACTCATCGTGAGCGTCGGATTGCTCGGCGCCGTCGTCGGCTTGTCGCCCGCGGTGAGCTTCGATGGCAGCCGCACTCCGGGATCGGCAGCCGTGGGCGTGCCGCTGCC
>DASSJW010000890.1:0-5443 GCA_035690995.1 Xanthobacteraceae bacterium | reverse complement strand
TAACCTGCTGTGGCGGGTTGCCAGCTGGATCGCCAGCTACACCTTTGTTGCCGTCACTGGCGATTTACGTCGTGATTTGTTCCGTCACCTCACTGGACATGCGCCGAGCTATTTCGCCGAACGGATGCCGGGAACGTTGACAAGCCGCATCACTGCCACGTCAAACGCGGTGTTCACACTGCAAAACATGTTCGTTTGGAATGTGCTCCCGCCGTGCGTGGCTACCATCGTGGCAATCGCCTTCGTCGTGACGGTAAGTCTGCCTATGGCGGCGGTGCTGTCGGTTCTTTCCTCCATTTTGGTCTTGGCCATGTTTCATCTGGCCGCAGCCGGCCGACCTTTGCATCACGAATTCGCCGACCGCGCTGCGGCGGTGGACGGCGAAATGGTCGACGTCGTCGGCAACATGTCGCTGGTGTGGTCGTTCTGCGGACTCGGGCGCGAACACCGGCGACTCGACGACACGATCGACCGGGAAATGGCGGCGCGGCGCCGCAGCCTGCTGTATCTGGAGAAGCTTCGCCTGCTGCATGCCGGCGTCACCGTATTCTTGACCATCGGGCTGTTGGGCTGGGCGATCGTGCTCTGGCAGAACGGCGCCGCCACGACCGGCGATGTCGTCCTGGTGTGTACGCTTGGCCTGTCCATCCTGCATGCGACTCGGGATCTGGCCGTCGCTCTCGTCGACGTCACCCAACACTTGGCCCGCCTGTCCGAGGCGCTGGCAACCTTGCTCATTCCGCATCATCTGCGCGACCACCCGAAGGCGACTTCGCTGGTGCGGTCGGGTGCCACCGTCGCGTTCGAAAACATCGCCTTTTGCTATCCCGACGGGCGCAAGGTGTTCGAGAACCTGAGCCTGCGCATCGACTCCGGAGAACGCGCGGGGTTGGTGGGGCAGTCGGGCTGCGGAAAATCCACTCTCTTCTCGTTGCTGCAGCGCTTTTACGACGTGCAGGGCGGACGCATTCTTGTCGGCGGGCAGGACATCGCCAGGGTGACCCAGGAGAGCTTGCGGGCAGCGATTGCGGTCGTTCCGCAGGACATTTCCCTGTTTCACCGCTCGATCATGGAAAACATCCGCTACGGCCGGCCCGATGCGTCGGATGACGAGGTGCAGGAAGCCGTCATCGCCGCCAATTGCGCAGAGTTCATCGCGAACCTGCCGCAAGGCGCGGCGACCATCGTGGGCGACCGGGGGGTGAAACTGTCGCCCGGGCAGCGGCAACGGATCGGCATTGCGCGCGCCTTTCTCAAGGATGCGCCCATCCTCCTCCTGGACGAGGCGACCTCCGCGCTGGATAGCGAATCGGAGGAGCTGGTCCGGCAGGCGCTCGACCGCCTGATGGGTGGCCGGACTGTGATCGCTATCGCTCACCGGCTTTCGACGCTGCGCAGCTTCGATCGCATCGTCGTCCTGCAAGGGGGAGCGGTATGCGAAGACGGTGCGCCCCAAGCCCTTGTTCAGGGCAAGGGGGTCTATTCCAACCTGCTGCGGCGAGAGGTGGCGCGACTGGGCAAGCAGGCGGCCTGAGCGACACCGCCCGACTGGTCATGCTCGCGCGCCGGACCGACCGCTGGTGCAATCACTGAGCTGCGGGGAATCGGTAGCTTGCGCCGAGCCGGATCGCGTGAAAATTCAGCTTGTTGTCGTCGGTCGAGTTCAGAGTCGGATCGAACGAGCTGGCGCGGCCGAGATCGGTATAACGGTATTCGGCCTTGACCGACCAGTTGCGCCGCACCGCGTATTCGACGCCGGCTCCGGCGGTCCAGCCTGTGCGCCAGCCGTTGAGACCATCCAGCGGCGGAGTGGTCACGCGACCCCACGCGGCACCGGCCGTGCCGTAGAGCATGAGCCGATCCTGCGCCCAGCCGAAACGGCCCCGGACCGACGCGAGCGTATCGGCCTTGGCATTGAAAAAATAAGTTTGGTTGAACGCCGGAAAGCTGGTGCTCCCATTCAGGTTCGCGGCTTCGAGGTCGGCCTCTGCCCCCAGCACAATGGCGCCGGTCTGGTAGGCGAAGCCGACGTGGCCGCCGGCAAGGGCGCCCGCGGGGTCGAGCGAGTAGGGCACCACCGGGAAGAAAGTGCCTCCCGCGTTTTGGGTGCCGCTCGACTGTCCCCAGCCGTAACCGATCTGAGCGCCGACATAGAAGCCGGTCCAGTCGTAGGGTGACGTGGCAGCCGCAGACAGACTGTTCCGGCTCTGGGATGCGACCGGCAAATCAGCGGCTTGCGCGCCGACCGCCGCCCCCAGTAACACTGCAACGACGGCGCTCGGCAGAAATACTCTACTCTCCATCGCACTTCTCCTGTTGCATGTGAGCTGTGATCGATTGTTGTCGCCGGGGCGGTTCAATTGATCGGTGCCTGCCCCACGGCTCTTGCCTCGCCACCGAGCCGGCAAGATTTTGCTCGCGCTCATTCGCGGCCACGCGATGCCGACGATCGCCGTGCTGGTGGTAAGCGCGATCGCAGCGAGCTTGAGGTGAAACGCCTGCCCGGCATTCATGAGACCACGGCGCATTGCTCGTCCCGTCCTCTGCACTGGCCGCACTGTGGGGATTGCGGGCGGCACGCGATCATCCGTGCGGGGCATTGGGACCCGCGCACCGCCCGCGGGCGGCCGATATCAATTCGGCCGCCGATTTCCCCGGAGCATTGCTCGACGAAGTCCGGCGCGAGACGCACGCGGCGCGCTGTCAGCGCCGCGGGTCTCGAGTCCCCTTCCACGGGTCGAGCGCCGTGGTCGAACCCTGATACGGCGGCCGGTCGCCGATCCTTCGAAGATTCTGAAGACGTTCCTCCGCGCCATGGTTGCCCGCTGCTCTGCCGGCAGTGGCGCGTGCCGTGCGGTCGTCCGCCACGATCCCGCCCAGGCAATGTTTTCTGGACGAGCCAGCGAAGGATTCCAGCCCCTGGCGCGTATCGCAGGTGTTGGAGGAAGACGTCGCGCCGGGCTCAGGGAAACGAATGGCCGGGAACGAGTCCGACGAGAGCCTGATGACGCTCGTTGCCCAGGGCGACCAGCGTGCATTCCGCATTCTTATGGGGCGGTATATGGGTCTCGCGATTCGGGTCGCGCAACGTCTGGTCCACGACGCGGCTGAGGCCGACGACATTGGACAAGAAGCATTCCTGCGGGTCTGGAAACACGCGGGATCGTTCGATCCGAAGGTCGCTCGCGTTACGACTTGGCTCTATCGGATCGTGCTCAATCTATCGCTCGACCGCCGGCGGAAACCCAAGCCCCTGCCGATCGACGAAGCCGCCGAGATCCGTTCGGATGATCCCGAACCGCTCGCAATGATGATCGAGAACGAGGATCGGCACAGGGTCACCGCGGCGCTGGCTGCATTGCCGGAGCGGCAGCGGGTCGCCATCGCCCTGTTTCATATGGAAGGCTTGAGCGTGCGCGAAGCCGCTCAATCCATGAACGTCACCGAGAAGGCCCTCGAGTCGCTGCTGGTGAGGGCCCGTTCGGCCATCAGGAAACATGTCGAGTCACGAGACAGGATCAACAGGAGGTTCGCATGACCCTCGAGGAGTTTCGTCGATTTGCCGACACCTGGGGAGGGGACATCGAGCGCTGGCCCCACTCCTGCAGAAACGAGGCGAAGCAGTGCGCGGCCACGGAAGAGGGCGGGGCAATCCTGCACGACGCGCGACGGCTGGATGCTTTGCTGGCAACGGCGCCGGTGGTGACGTCCGAGCGCGCGTCGCGCGCCGTATTTGCAGTCGCGCAACAGATCGCGGCCGAGCAGGTTCGCGACTCCCGCCCGCCGTCATGGGGAATCCCGGCTTGGTTCATGCCCGCCGTAAGCGTCTTTTGCTCCGCTCTGATCGGCGTCTCCCTTGCGACGGTAGTCCCGTATCACGCTTCCGACGGGCCGACGCTCGTGCTCAGCGCGATCCTGGATACCGGATCAATGGGGTGGGGGATCCAATGAGATGGCAGTGGAATGCGTTGCGAGCGCCGCGCTCGCTGTTGCTCGTGGCTTCGCTGTGTCTCAACGTGTTGATGGCAAGCTATATCGCGAAACAGTGGGTCGAGGCTTGGTCGCCCCGGATCGCCACGGGGTCGCCGCCACGTTTGGTTCGGATGGTGGCGGGTCGCCTTCCCTCGGCGGATGCGGGGACGCTCTGGCGCGTCTACGGCGCAAAGGAGCAGGCACTCCACGGCGCCCAGGCCGACTACGAGCAATCGCTGCGGCGTGCCGGTCGCCTGCTGACGCAACCCAACCTGGACGTGGCTGCGTTGCGCAGTGCCGTCATGGAGGCGCGCGATAAGCGCATCAAAGTGGGGGATATCGTCATCGACATGTTCCTCGAGACCTTTCCGCAAATCTCGCCGCAAGGGCGGCGGGACCTGGTCGGCCGGCTGGGGAACACATGATCCGGGGGACGATGACGGGCCTGCGTATGGCTTGGCACAACCACCGGCCTGGAGCTTCACGGATGAATCTGCGAGTGCTGCCCGTTATCGCCTTGATTGCGATTCACACCATCGCTCCCGCTGGCGGCCGGAGCCCCGGGAACGCACCTCGCGATGCGTGCCTGGAGGACTACAAGCGTCTCTGCAGCAGCGTGAGCCGGGGCGGTGGCCGCATCCGGAAGTGCATGACGGACAATTCCGATAAGCTTTCGCCGCAGTGCAAAGCGGCGCTCGCCGCGCGGGCCAAAACCAACTGACAGCGGCGCATCGCCGGCCAATTCGGCTCGGCCGCCGAGCCAAAAACCTCGATTTTCCGGCCCTTTATGCCTTGACTTCGCCGCCCCCCGCCGATACATACCGCCCACTTTTCGGCAGGCGGTGAGCTTTGCTTGCTCGGAACGGCGTGCCCGGACCTCGCTAAACCACTGAGATCGTTAAAATCTCTTTTGGCTGCGGGTGGGCGTCACCAGCCTCGAGGAATGAAGCTCAGACGCTGCCTCTGACGACTGTCAGGTGAGAAGTGCATGACCGCTTCGCATTCGCGCGGCGCGGTCCTCTTTGAAACGGGTGAGCGCCGCACGCACCGGATGCGGAAGGCGCTCTTCCGTTTTGCGCGTTGGAATGAAGCCGCCCCTTCCATCTCCTGCGAGGCGGGAGGGTCGGGGCCAAGGATTGCAGGCGAGACGATGCCGACCATCAACCAATTGATCCGCAAGCCGCGCGTCACGCAGCACGCGAAGAAGAAAGTACCCGCGCTGCAGCAGAGCCCGCAGAAGCGCGGCGTGTGCACGCGCGTGTACACGACGACGCCGAAGAAGCCGAACTCGGCCCTGCGCAAGGTCGCGAAGGTGCGGCTCACCAACGGTTTCGAGGTGATCGGCTACATCCCGGGCGAGGGCCACAATCTGCAGGAGCACTCGGTGGTGATGATCCGCGGCGGGCGCGTAAAGGACCTGCCCGGCGTTCGCTACCACATCCTGCGCGGCGTGCTCGATACGCAAGGCGTG
>DASSJW010000889.1:0-9047 GCA_035690995.1 Xanthobacteraceae bacterium | reverse complement strand
ACCGACGAAGTGGCCGATCTCGCCATCGGCCTGATGCTGGCGTCGGCGCGCCAGATCGTGTTTGCCGACCGCTATGTGCGCGACGGCAGCTGGGGCAGCAAAGGACCGATCCCGCTCGGGCGCAGCGTCGGCGGCAAGACCATGGGCGTGCTCGGCCTCGGTGGCATCGGACGCGCCATTGCCGATCGCGGCGCCGCGTTCCGCATGCGCATCATTTATAGTGGTCCGCGGCGAAAGCCCGAGGTGCCTTACGAGTACGTCGCCGACATCGTCGAGCTGGCGCGACAGAGCGATTATCTGATGATCGCCTGCAGAGGCGGCCCCGAGACCCGTCATCTGGTCTCGGCTGCCGTCATCGATGCTCTCGGGCCGGCGGGTACGCTCATCAATGTCGCGCGCGGCAGCGTGGTCGACGAGGCCGCGCTCATCGCGGCGCTCGCCGAGGGCCGTCTCGGCCACGCCGCGCTCGATGTGTTTGAGAGCGAGCCCAATCCCTCGCCTGAACTGCTCAAGCTGCCAAACGTGCTGGTGCAGCCGCATCATGGCAGCGCGACCGTCGAGACCCGCACCGCGATCGGCCAGCTGATGATCGACAATCTGGGCGCCCATTTTGCGCACAAGCCGTTGCTCACGCCGGTGCGCTGATCGTCTTTCCCACTCGTAATTCGGCCGTTCGTCGGCCTGCGGCCGGCTCGGTGCTCGCCGCCGTCGATCGATGTGTCAAATTGCAGGCAAGAATAGGGAAGTCGCCGTCATCATCCGGCGGCAAAATGGCGAGCACCGCGATTGTTCGTAACGGGCGAACAGTCCGTTTCAATCGCAGCACGTTATTAAAACTCCCGGCGCTCCTATCTGTCGGGCGTGCGAGCGGCCGGCGCTCGAGCCTGCCGCTGAGGGTCCTCGGACTAGGGCTATATCGCACTTTGGCCCATACCGAATGGAGATGACGCTATGAAAACCGCAGTGATCAAATTCGTGACGGCGCTGGGAATCGCCAGTGCGCTCGTCATGTCGGTGACAGGCGTATCGTTCGCGCAGCGCAACAGCAGCTGTATTCCACACTACGACAGCTCGGGCGCGCAGACGGCGCCGTATTGCTGAACGCGGGCAGCGATCTTCTCACGCGTTCGTGTCGAAGGTAGTTGAGTGCAGGGGGCCCGGCGCGAGCCGGGCCCCATTCGTTGCAGGGAAGTTCGATGCTTCGTTGTTTACCTCCTGTTTACCTTTTGCGGCGGCTTGCGGCCGAAGCCGCGATTGTGCGGTGTCGGCGAAAACTGTGTTCGCGGCGCCTCCCGTTATCAAAACCAGTTACCGGCCCACCTCAGGTGACGAGGGAGTTTGGCGCCTGACAAGCCGGAGCAGTGTGTCGAGACCGGTTTCTTTGCGTCCGGAGCACTTCAATAGGAGCGAGCTATGAGCGGGCAATCTTGGTCGCAAGGCGTCATCGTCCGTGGCATGTCTGTGATCGCCTGCGCGGCAGCGATCCTGGTCGCGACCGAGGCTGGGGCAGGTCCCGTCGCGGCTGGTACGAGCCATCAAGTCGCCACGTTTGGTATTCCGGGTGAAGGCTCGGTAACCGACAAGATAGGCCGCACCGACGACAATTCCATCATCATCGAAGGTGTCGGGTTGGCGGGCCAGGCGCGACTTGCCGGGGACACCGCCGATGGGCCACGGATCGGAACTGTGGCCGTGCCTCACCGTCCGCTTGGCCCGCACACATGTTCGGCCAATGAACATAAGCGGACGTAATCCGCGCCACTTCTCCTCGCATCGCCATCGCTGCGTCACAGTCATGGCGCGGCCGACTGGATTTGATTCGTGGCGAGACAAGGGGGCGCCGGATCGTTCCGACGCGCGACACTTAAACGTGAGCAAATGTGATCGGGGGCAACTTGATACGGAGATAATGCCGGAACATGTCGATCTGACGGAAATCGGGTGATCACATGGACCGGATGACGAGCATGGCCACCTTCGTGAAGGTGGTCGAGAGCGAGGGCTTTTCCGCCGCGGCGCGAGCCCTTGGCATATCCCCGAGCATGGCGACGACGCATGTGCGCTTCCTCGAGGAGCGCCTCGGGGTTCGCCTCCTCAACCGCAGCACCCGCCGGGTGAGCCTGACCGAGGCAGGTCAGGTTTACTACGAGCGCTGCCTGCAGATCCTCACGGAGGTCGAGGATGCCGACCGGGCGGCCCAGGCCTTGCAGTCGACGCCACGCGGCACGCTGCGACTCAACACGTCGGTGGCAATTCCGCCATTCCTCGCTCCCGTCATCGCCGAGTTCGTCACGCTCTATCCCGACGTGTCGATCAACATGACGATGACCGATCGAATGATCGATCTGGTGGAAGAGGGATTCGATCTTGCGGTCCGCAATATGTCTGTTCCGGATTCGAGCCTCATCGCTCGCCGTGTGGCGACCTATCGCTCCGTCGTATGTGGAGCACCCAGCTATTTTGCCGCGCGCGGCACGCCGGAGCAGCCGGCGGATTTGGTGCATCACAATTGTCTGACCTATTCGCATTCGGCGTGGGGCAATGAGTGGCGCTTCGCCGGGCCGGATGGCGAGCAGTCGATCGCGGTGTCCGGCAACTTGCAGGCCAACAGCGACAATGCCTTGCGGCTGGCGGCGGTGCATGGTCAGGGACTGGCGCTGGCGCCGACCTTTCTAGTTGCCGACGAGGTCAAATCAGGCCGCCTCGTTCCTGTTCTGAGCAGGTTCCTGCAGACCGAGCACGGCATCAACGCCATCTATCCCCATCGTCATCACCTTTCGGCGAAGGTGCGCAGCTTCATAGATCTTCTGGCCAAGCACTTTCGCGCGGAGCCCGCGTGGGCCGACCCGAGCGCGTCGTGCACGGCCAGTGCGCGCCGCACGGATGGCACGGCAGTCGAGCATCATTCGCTCATGCGCGCGGATAGCGCCGCTGCCGTTGCCCGTTGAAATGATCACATGGGCGTTGGTGCTCGCGGCTTCAACGCGGCGCCGGCGATGAGTGCAATTGCCGGCATCGGCGGCCAAGGTGCTGGGTTGCGCGCGATCGGCGGCGACGAATCAATGTAGACATCGGCCGCGAGCGGACGCCACGGCCAGAGCTTAGCGGAGGCGTATAACCACCCGCATCGAGGCTTTGCCGCGCCGAGGGGATTTCGCTAGCTTGCGCTCCCGTACGGCGGGCGGGGAGGGGCAGCTGGTCATGGCGCAGGCGCAAATCGTCATTGCAGGGGTGAGCCACCTCTATCGACCGCCCAGCGGGCGGCCGGTGCTCGCCCTCGAGGACGTCTCGCTCGACGTGGGCGCCCGCGAATTCGTTGCGCTGCTCGGCCCTTCCGGCTGCGGCAAGTCGACGCTGCTGTATCTGATTGGCGGCTTCCTCCCTACCGAGACCGGAAAAATTCTCGTCGAGGGCAAGCCGGTCGCCGCGCCCGGGCCCGATCGCGGCATCGTCTTTCAACACTTTGCGCTGTTTCCGTGGAAGACGGTGCGCGCAAACATCCTCTACGGTCTGGAGCGAATGGGGCTTCGCCGCGACGAACGCGAGAGGCGGGCGCAATCGTTCATCGATCTTGTCGGCCTCGGCGGCTTCGAGGATAGCTATCCGTCGCAACTGTCCGGTGGAATGCGGCAGCGCACCGCGATCGCACGCACGTTGGCCTTCGATCCGAAAATTCTGCTCATGGACGAGCCGTTCGGGGCGCTCGATGCCCAGACCCGCGGTCTCATGCAGTCGGAGCTCTTGAGCATTTGGCAACGTACCCCGAAGACCGTCATCTTCGTGACCCATGACGTCCAGGAGGCGGTTTATCTCGCCGATCGTGTGGCGGTGATGTCCGCGCGGCCCGGTCGCATCAAGGCAATCGTCGACACCAAATTCGACAAGACCGACCCGGCGATCTTCAAGAACAAGGGATTCATCGACAAGGTAGACGAGATCTGGAACCTGGTTCGGATCGAAGCCATCAAGGCCCAGGGAGGGCGGGCATCGTGATGGGCGGCGGCATGAAGGCGGCGCTCGTTCGCTATCTCCCGCTCGTCTTGCTCGCGCTCGCCTGGGAGGTCGGCGCCAGGACCGGTCTCGTATCCACGCTCGCCTTGCCACCGTTGAGCACGGTGGCGGCGGCCTGGATCGAACTGCTCAAAGACGGCGAACTCATCACCAACGGCGCCGCTTCGCTGTGGCGGGCGGGGGCCGGGCTTTTTCTGTCGATAGTGATCGGCGCCGCCCTTGGCATCGTGATGGCCTGGTGGCGGCCGGTCAATGTGTTGCTCAGCCCCTTGGTGGAGATGTTCTATCCGATGCCGAAATCGGCGCTGATCCCGGTGACGGTGTTGTGGCTCGGGTTCGGCAACGGTTCGAAAATCCTGTTGATCTTTCTCGGCTGCATGCTGCCGGTGACGCTCGGTGCCTTCAACGGCGCGCGCTCGAGCGAGCAGGCACTGGTCTGGTCGGCTCGCAGCATGGGCGCCAACCGGCTGCGGATGTTATGGGACGTGGTGGTGCCGAGCGCGCTGCCTGAACTGCTCAATGGCATCCGCACCGCGCTGGCGCTGTCCTTCATCCTGCTGGTCAGCTCTGAATTGATCGCGGCGCGCGAGGGATTGGGCTATCTCATCGGGTTCCTCGGCGCGAGCGGCACCTACGACGCGATGTTCGCCGTGGTCCTGACGGTCGCCCTGCTGGGCTTCGTGGCCGACCGCATCTATCTCGTGCTCATGCAAAGGATGCTGCGGTGGCAGGCATAGCGGACGACATGCCGGGAGGGCCGTTGGCCGAACTGGCGCTCGAGCCATCGCCGCCCGCGCCCTATCGTTGGCTGCGGACGGCGGGCTGGGGGTTCGCGCGCGTGTTTTCCGTCCTGGCGCTCGCGGTCGCCTGGGAGGTTGCGGCGCGCTCCGGGGCTTTCACGCCCTATATGCTGCCGGCACTGAGTGCCGTGCTGGAGCGCATCTGGAATGACCTGGTCCAGGGCGAGCTCTTGCTCAACACTGGCGTCACGCTCTATCGCGCGCTGACGGGTTTCTTGATCGGCGCCGTCGCCGGCATCGTCCTTGGCATGGCCATTTCCCGCAACGCAATTGCGAACTGGTTCTTCGATCCGATCATCTCGGTCGGCTTCCCGATGCCGAAGATCGCGTTCCTGCCGGTGGTGATCCTGTGGCTCGGCGTCTATGACGTTTCCAAGATCACGATGATCGCGGTGGAAGCGATCTTCCCCGTGGTCACTGCAACCATCATCGGCATCCGCGGTGTCGAGCGCGAGTTGTTATGGTCGGCGCGCAATATGGGGGCAGGGGAGCGGGAATTGCTGTGGCAGGTCGCCTTGCCCGCGGCGCTGCCGCAGATCATTACCGGGCTGCAGGTCGCCTTGCCGATCGCGTTGATCGTGGCGATCGTCACCGAGATGTTCATGGGAGGCTACGGGCTCGGTGGCGCGATGAACACGGCGTCGCGCTTTGCCGATTCGCGCGGCGTGTTCGCCGGTATCGTCGAGATCGCCGTGGTCGGCTACGCGCTGGTCAAGATCGGGAGCCTCATCCGCCGCCGCCTGTTGTTGTGGCATCAGGAAGCGGTGGCGCCGAGCACGGTGTGACGGCCCGACGAAGGCTGGTTGCCCGCGTTCCGGCTAATTGGGCCGCGCGCTCGAGCGCGAGATTCCGATGGCGGACAGGAAGTGCCAGCATGCGCCGCCCGGCTGGGCGCCGGCGAGCCCCGGCAAGGCCCGCAGCAGAGGCTGCACGGTGTGCGCCGGAGGTAGGTTGACTGCAAATCCGCGGGCGTCGAGCTCGTTGTAGCGCTCGGAATCTTCGATTGTGGGCTGGAGCAGCAGTTGGATGCGGCAATATTCTTCACGCTCCGCCTGGCGAAGCCCATCGAAACCGTGGACGAGCCGCCCGTCGGTCGACAGCACGTAACGGTGCGGGATGACGTTCGCGAGGTCGCCGCGGTCATCCAACACGCAGACAAGAAAGTAATGCTCGCCGGCCTCGGCGCCGGCCAGCAGGCTCAGCCCGCCATCGTCGAATCCCCGAAATCGGACCCAGTCGCGCCAGGGCAGCTGCGCCCAGGTCGTTCCGCATTCATTCCAATGCAGGATCACTGTATTGGCAGGGGTACCGACCACGTTCATCTGCTGACCTTCGTTATGACAGCGAGCGAGACTTCACCGGCGCGCAGGAGCCATGGACGGACCCGCCGCAGGAGCGCGCGACGGGCCGCCGCGCCTGAAGTGTTCAGCCGACCTTGAGATGGTCCGCCGATTCCTTGCCGCGGTTGCTCACGACTTCGTATTGCACGATCTGTCCCTCATTGAGGGTGCTCAATCCGGCGCGTTCGACGGCGGAGATGTGCACAAATACGTCCTTGCCTCCGCCCTGAGGTTGAATGAACCCGTAGCCCTTGGTCGGATTGAACCACTTCACGGTTCCCGTCGCCATCGTCCGTCTCCTTGCGTTGTGCGCTCGCATGAGCGACCGGGCAGCGCCCGATGCTGTTGTCCCGAGTTTTGGGAAATGACTTGAGAGCGGCCCCAACCCGGGAGCTGAGCAAGGCAGACCGAAAACTAGGTACCATCGCTTGTACGATTCGCCTGGAAATGGGTCAATGTGGTTCCCGCCCGGCGTTGCTGCCGGCCGAAAGCTGACCACGGCGAAGGGCGCAATCGGGCGCTCGGAATGGCGCCGCTTCGCATCCATGGCGACGCAGGGAAAGGTTGCGGACGCCGCGAGCCGCGGGGAATGGTCCCGACCGGCTGGATGCGCGTGCGTGCCCGGGGTAACCGCGAAGCCCACGGCGAGCGATGCCAAGCAGTCGTCCGTTCAGAAGTCGGCGCTGACCAGATGATACGAGCCTCTGCGTCCGCGTGCGTAGACCTTGGCCGCGGCGGCGTGGATCAAGTCGCGATTGGCGTCGAAGGCGCCGAGCAGGCCGGGCTCGTCGAATTGCATCCCGGGGTGCACGCGTTTCAAAGCGTCCTCCGCCACGAAAAACACCGCCTCCCTCGTGCTGTCATACCCCCAAAACTGCACGGCGCGTCGGGCTGCGTCGTAGAAGCGGGTTCGATTCGGGAAGTGCAAAGCCATCGGTCGTATGCCTGTTCACGTCGCAACGTTGTGGGCCGCCCATAATTGCGCGCCGCGAATCGATTGTCGCGGCGGGGAACGATAGCACAAGAGCAGCGATCGAACGGATGCGGCACTGTTCATGGCCATCGCCAGAACGGCCGGTCCGGACGCTTACCCGCCACGCGGAGCGTCCTGGCGGGCGGGGGCGAAGGGATGAAAATCGTCTCCACAGGGCATATTGCCACGCGTCGCGTCGGCCGTTTTGGGGTAGTCTGGCCGGCGTCAATCCATGGGAGGAACATAATGCTCTGGAATATGATGTCACAAGGACGGCAATCCCTGCTCGAGTGGCGCCAGAAGAAGACGCTGCGAGAGATGTTGAATGATCCGCGATCGGCGAAGGGATGCAGGTCGATTGGACAGCTCGAGAAGGGGATCGCCGCTGATCGCGCAACGACCGAGCGTTTGCTCCTTGCCATCGGCGCGAGACACGGGGAATCAATGGAGCAATGGACGTTGGCACCGCTCGCAGACGCCTGACGCGCGTTGACGTTCGACGCGCCGCCGCGGGCGGAAATGGATCCAACGTGGGGACGGCTCTCCGTCCCCACGCCCGCGACGCGCTCCTCGCGATAGCCGCCGCGAATTCCTAGCTGCTCAGCCTCCACGACGCGAAGCCGGCGCCCACGAGCGTCTCCGGACTGGGAAAGTAATCGATCAACTCGAAGCCTTTGCTTCCGGCCGCGGCGTGGGCGATCACCCAGTCGCGGATTTCGTGTGCGCCATTGCCGGTGCGGGGAAGCGCCTGCGTGAGAAATGTCGCCAGCCGCGTATCCTCACCGTCCTCGAAGTGCTTGATGCAGGTGTGATCGAACTCTTCGTCGATCCACCCCATCGTCGGTTCGCCGATCGAATGGCTCAAACCGCCGGTGCCGAGGACCGCGACCCGCAACGGCTCGGGGTAACTCTCGATCGCATGCCGCAGCAGTCGGCCCCAGGCGAGGCAGCGCCGAATATTCGGCATCGGCTCCTCGAGGTCGTTGACGATCAAGGGCACGATGGGCAAGTGAATATCCACGCCGATGCGCCAGAGCGGAATGCAGGTGCCATGGTCAAGCTTGAGGCGGTGCGAGAGTGCGGGTTCGAAATCGCCATCGAGCGCGGTTTGGAGCAGGTGGCGCCCGAACGCCGCGTGGCCCTTGAGCCGCTCGTGCGGGAACACCTTTTTCATGAACGGCTCGGGCGGACCGTCATGCTCGTCGCCGATGCCGATGCATACGGCCGGCAGGTTGCTGATGAAGAAGTTGACCCAGTGATCGGGCGAGATGACGACAAGCAAGTCGGGCCGGGACGCCTTGAGCCGCCGCCCGATCTCATCGAACCCGGCCGCCAGCCTGTTGCGATGGCCGGCAGGCATCGTCTCCCAATCGCGTGCGATGATCGGGCCGTGGCTGGCCGCGAAGACCCCGACGAGATCAGCCATGGGCGCTCTCTTTGGGTTTTTGGAGGGCGTGCAAGCGCGCGATGAACTCGGATTCCGGCATGCCGCGGATCTGGAAGTAGAACCGCAGGAGATAGGCGTTGACGAGCGGCGCGAGCGTGGCGACGTCGTCTTCCAACAACGCCTTGCGGATGTCAGGCCTGATTTCGTAGCGGGCGATGACGGCGGCCATGTCGGCACGATATTCCGCTGCCAGCTTGCCGTCGTGCTGCAGGTCGAAGAATAATTTGCTCACCCAGTAGTCGGTCATCGACGTTCCTTGCCGCTCCCCGGTCTGTCCCCATGCAATCTTGTCCCCCGATGATCCTACAGCGTTTTCCGCTGAAATGGAGGGCGGGTCGCCGGACCACGCTTCGGTCGGGCATGGGAGCCGTGAGGCATAACACCGTCGCCTATGATCGCCCGGGCTTGCCGCCATCCGATGAAAAGCAGCGCGCCGGGCGCGGCGCGCTGCGCACATCGAACTGGGTCGGGGCTCT
>DASSJW010000888.1:0-2814 GCA_035690995.1 Xanthobacteraceae bacterium | reverse complement strand
AGCGCCATGGCACCACGACCCTGTTCGCCGCCCTCAACGTGCTCGACGGAACCGTCATCGGCCGCAACATGCAGCGGCACCGTCATCAGGAGTTCATCCGCTTTCTGAACACCATCGACGCCGAGGTTCCGGCCGGAAAAGTCGTCCATCTCATCCTCGACAACTACGCAGCGCACAAGCATCCGAAGGTGCGCGCCTGGCTCGACCGGCACGAGCGCTTCGTCTTCCACTTCACGCCGACATCGTGCTCCTGGCTCAATGCCGTGGAAGGCTACTTTGCCAAGCTGTCCAAGCAACGTTTGAAGCGTGGCGTCTTCCGATCCGTCGTCGATCTCCAGGAAGCCATCAATCGATACCTCGCCGAAACAAACCAGGCGCCAAAGCCCTTCACATGGACCGCGGACCCGGACAAAATCATCGCCGCCGTCAAACGCGGGCACCAAGTGTTAGATTCCATCCACTAGCATGGCCTCTCGTTTCATGCTGAAAAGCCTGGCAGCGCCGCCCGAGCAACGACATCAGCCGCGAGAAAGTGCCCGCCGTGTTGACCAAGACCGAAGCGCAGGATAGCCGGCGTGTTTCCGCCGCCACCTTAGGAAACTTTCTCATCGACGCCTTGGGCGCGTGCGGGCTCCCTGCATCCGACGCCGCCATCGTCGCCGGCGCGATGCTGGAGGCCGACCTCACCGGATCGGACGCGCACGGGGTCTTTCGCCTTGCGGGCTACGTGCGCCAGCTCAAGCGCGGCGTCATGAACCCGAAGGCCAAGATCACGGTGGTCGAGCGCTCGCCCGCGACCGCGTTGATCGACGGAGACCACGGCATGGGACATGTGGTGATGACCGCGGCGGCGAATCTCGCCGTGGAGCTTGCGCGCGCCTGCGGCGTCGGCTGGGTCGGCGCGCGCCGTTCCAATCACGCCGGGGCCGGTGCGATCTACGCCGCCATCCCGCTCGAGCATGGCATGGTCGGGATCTACGGCGCGGCGTCGAGCGTGAATCATATGGCGCCGTGGGGCGGCACCGAGCCGTTGCTCGGTACCAATCCGATCGCGGTGGCGATCCCCGCCGGCAACGAGGCGCCGGTCATCCTGGACATCGCCACCTCGCTTGCCTCGAATGGCGCGATCAGAACCCATGAGCTCGAAGGCCGGCCGATGCCGGAAGGCTGGGTGCAGAATCGCGCGGACGGCGCGCCCATCACCGATCCGGCCGAGATCAACCGCGGCACCTACCTGCCCATGGGCGGTTATAAGGGCAGTGGGCTCTCGATCATCATCGGCTTGCTGGCGGGGCCGCTCAACGGCGCGGCGTTCGGCCGCGACATCAGGGATTTTGCCGCGCCGCCCGGCGGCGAGCTCAATGTCGGGCAATTCGTAATCGCGCTCGACGTTGCGCGCTTCGTCCCGCCCGATCTGTTCAAGGCGGAGATCGACCGTCACATCCGCGACCTTGCCGGCTCGCGGCGGCTGCCGGGCTTCGACGAAATCCGCGTGCCCGGGCAAGGACGTGTGGCCCGCCGGACGGAGCGGGAGAAGAACGGCATTCCGCTCAGTGCGACGGTCGTGACGCAGGTCGACGAGGTCGCCAAGTCGCTCGGCATCACGCCGCTCAGCGCGCGGGCATGAGCGCCGCCGACGCCCCATCCGCGCAGGGATCGCCATTCTGGCGGTTCTCGCTGCGCTTCTATCGTCAGCCCAAGGTTGCCGATACCTGCATCGCGCTGCAGGAGGAGAGGGGGGTGGACGTCAATCTGCTGCTGTTCCTGCTTTGGCAGGCGAGGCGGGGGCGTGCCTTGACGGTAGCGGAGGCCGAAGGGCTCGAGCGCCGGATCGGCGCCTGGCGGGACATGACGGTGATCCCGCTGCGCGCGCTTCGGCGCGCGCTGAAGTCGCCGCCGCCGCTGGTCGCGGGTGCCACCGCCGAGCTGTTCCGAACCAAGGTCAAGGCGGTCGAGCTCGAAGCCGAACGCCTTCAGCAGGAAGCGATGTACCAGCTCGCCAATGAATCGGCGCTGGGGGGTGAGGCGTCGTCGCCGGAGCAAGCGGCGCGCGCCAACATCGCGGCCTATGAAATTCTCTGCAGCGGGACATTTCCGAAGCCCGCAATCGAAACCCTGCTCGCGGCGCTGGCCGCCCTCGAGCGCACAACGGAGGAATGACAATGGACAAGGAAGTGCACGACCGCGGACTCGCCATGCGCCGCAAGGTGCTCGGGGAAGAATATGTCGATCGCGCGCTCAAGAGCGCCGACGACTTCAACCGCGATTTCCAGCGCATCGTCACCCAGTATTGCTGGGGCGAGGCGTGGGGCGATGATACGCTGAGCCCGCGCGAACGTTCGATTCTCAATCTCGGCATGATCGCGTCGCTCGGCAAGATGGAGGAATTTCAGACCCATGTGCGCGGCGCGCTGCGCAACGGCCTTACGCCGAACGAGATCCGCGCCGTGCTCACGCAGATCGCCGTCTATTGCGGTATCCCGGTCGGCGTGGATTGTTTCCGCCTGGCCAAGGCGGTGCTGAGCGAAGCCAAGAAGCCTTGAGGCTGGGGCCCGGCGGGTTCCCGCCCGCCGCCGGGCGGCTCCCGCTAAGCCATTGAATTGCGATAAGTTCCATCGACGGGACTTATCAATAGGTTGGTGATTTTTTCCGCCTATGGTCTTGAATGCGCCTTGTTCATGGGCGAATCCGTTCAGCGATCCATCGTTCGCGTCAGGGGGAGGGGGAATGGTTTTCCGCACGGCTGGTGCCATCGCGGCGCTGTTGATCGGTTTGGGGACGTCCGGCGACCAGGCTTTGGCGCAATACTACCCG